>JAZRYQ010000191.1:0-9298 GCA_045600805.1 Candidatus Alloscillospira sp.
CAAAGAGGGCGAAGCCCGATGCGATGGAGCGCGAGTTATTTCTTCTGCAAAGTCCAAAGGACTTTGCAGAAGATTTGTTTCAAGTGATGCCCCCGTATTGTTTTTAATAAACCTGTGTTCCGAGCGATTTCTGGTATTGCGCAAGCGTGTTGTGCGTTGCCCAACGCATCGCGTAATTTACAAATACGCCGGAATAAATGCTCTTCAAGATCCAGTATGTCGTTTTGCCGATCGCAAGCTCTGTATGACCGCTCATCGTCGCAACAGCGGCGAGAATTCCGCCGGGAATCATGGCAAACACAAGCATCGCAAGAATCGCAAATTCGATTGCCTGTCCCACTAAGCTCCCGGCAATACACTTATAAACCGGATGCTCTGTTTTTTCAAGTGCAGCAGCAGGGGCTTTTCCTTTTTTGATATCGCCCTTGATGCCGGGTACGCAGGTCAGCGCACATATGAAAACCGTTATCAGGACAGGAAGCAGAAGATCACCGGCAATATTAATAAGCGGCATCGCTTCTTTTGTCAGAAAATAATAAATCACAAGACAAACTATCGCGGTGGGAATTCCGTAATTAATGATTCCCTTCGTTGAAAGATAACTCTTCAGCGTTGGTGTTACCTTTACAATGACTTTATCATTCTTTTTGCTCATTTTCCATACCTCTTCACGCCTTGTTGAGCTCAAGCAGCGTCATACCCGGGTTGGCAACCATAGCGTTCAAAGCTCTTGTAATGTGCTCATGCATATTTTTTGCCGTGTCAGGCGTTGTAAAGGAATACATGCAGTCATAGTTGAAGTTCAAATCACCGCTGTCATCAAGCGCCATGATGGAAAGGTACACAGCCATTGAGTTTGCTCCGTTTGAATAGGTCGTGAGTCTTGCCTTGATTCCTTCCGGAAGCGATATGCTGTACGGGTTGTAAGTAACGGATACTGTATGATAACCGTCCATTTCGGATTTATTAAACTTCTCTTTGAAGTAATCTCCGATAATATCGGTGATCACCAGATCGGAATGGGCATAATATCCCACCTGCAATGTGGAAATCTGATTAAGGGCCTCTGTTACGGTCATTGTCTTGTTATCAAAATTCATTCTGAACGGGAGCGCAAGCACGCGCGTACCGCCTGAACGCTTCTGCAGAAGTGTTGCTCTGCGCGCAACCGTATTGATAAACATAACGTCATCCTGATCGTTATTTACACTGGAAAGATAACTGCGTACCGCGAGCAGGTAGAAGCACTGTGGAGAAATATTCATTCCTGCGGCGGCTTCATTTACACGGTTAACGATGTCGGCTGCAAGCCTGTAATTGAGATGATATGCCTTGCTGTTAAGGATATCAACATCCTTCGTTGTTCTCGGGTTATGCTTGGATGGCGGCATCTTTGAAGGCTCAACCGCTGTATAAAGCGGCTCTGTCGAAAACACTTCCTGCTGCCAGTATTCGATATATTTCTGTCTCTTCTCAGACTTCTGGAACTCCCAGTCCGTTTCACAAAGGCGGAGATAATTTCCCTTCGGTTTTGGGATCGTTGTTCCGTCACGAAGCGCAACATAGATTTTCATCGCATCGGATGCCGTCGCCATAAGCGCATATGCGTCAAATGCAAGATGGCTTACACAGAAATAAAGCGCATAAAATCCGTTCGGCTTTTTGATAAGACGAATGGAATAAAGCTGTGTATCCATTGATTTATTCGGGAACGGCGTGCGGCTCCACATATTGAGGTCTCTTTCAAGCTCTTCATCTGTGCGGTCGGAATAATCCATGACGATCACCGGGTCCGGCGCTGCGTCAGAGATATACTGCATGATCTCTTTTCCGACCTTGTGCAGACGTACACTTGAGGACTGGTTGCGCAGCATGGCAACATGAATCGCTTGCAACAGCAGGTTTTTATCCATTTCGCATTCAAAATGGAGCATGGTGCAAACATCAACGATTGATTTTTTGAAGCTGTATTTCTGGCTGACATACATGATCTGCTGCGCTGTTGTTAACGGATAATAGGTTGGTTCTTTTGGCATAATTTTGCCTCCTTTTTGTATTACGTTCAGGGAAGAACGCAGAATTTCACAGATTTCAGGGAAGAACATCTGTGTATATCACGGGACACGCCCGAAATATTATGATTGTTTTTCTCTATAATGCGACACAGGACAATAATGTGCATCAGGAATTATGTAAATTTCGTGCAAGCTCATGGCGGGTGATATAAACCGTTCTGATAGTTTTATCACGGGAAACAACAGAGCATATAAACTCATCAAAAACTGTCATGGAAGTTATATGCAGATTTTCCTGACTGCACCTGTTTTCAATATCCATAAGCGTATCAAAATCACGCAGACCTGTCCCGTGCAGCTTTCCGTACGCTTCCTTATAGGTCCAATACTGAATAAAAGACAAGTCGCTGTTTTCTGAATCCAATACCGCTGTTTTTTCCGCATCCGAGAATAAATGACGCATCACACCGTCGGATACCTTGCGGATTTTTTCGACATCGACTCCGACAGCATCATCGCTTACAGCGCAGGCAACAACTCCGTGCGAGTGGGACAGACTCACCTTTGCGTTATGATCCCGAACATACGGCGCACCGAGCTCGGTTTTTGATATTACGGTATTTTCTTTCGGTACACAAAGCATCTCTGACACAGCATAGCACATCAAAGATGCCCCGATTGCAGACAGTGCCCTTTCATTTGAGGGCACTGTTTTTGTATTTAACATATCTTCGATTTTCAGTAAGTAAAGCGTTGTCATTATCTGTTACTCAACGGATTTAAGCGATTCTACCATGGGAATGTTGACAAGTGTGCGATACATGTAAATCATAACAACGATGGAGAATACGCATGTCAGCACAACAGAATACGCATAGCTGAGCGGTGATATGCTGTATCCGAACATGACATAGTTCTGCTCGATTGCTTTGATGATAACTCTGTGCAATCCGATTCCGCAGAAAAGTCCGAAGAATGCGCCGATCAGCGTCAGGATAAAGTTCTCTCTGTAAATATACATCGCAACTTCACTGCGCTTAAAGCCGAGGACCTTGATCGTAGCGATCTCGCGTATACGCTCAGAAATATTGATATTGGTAAGGTTGTACAAAACGACAAATGCCAGAAGTGCCGCGCAGACAATGATAATGATTATGATGCTCTTCAATGCAGCTATCTGCTCATAGAAATCTTCCGCAACTTCCGTATAAAGCGTTACCGAAGAAACGCCGTCAACTTTCTGGAGAGAATCTCTGAGTTCACTCGCTGTCTGTTTGTTTCCGCCGAGCTTTACAAGGAATGTCGTTTTTTCAAGTCCCTGCATGAAGTACTCATTATAAGTGGACTCCTGCATGTAAGCATAGTGGAAAACATAGTTTTCGGCAATACCGACAACCGGTATTGATTTTGTAATATTGTCGCTGTCCGTAATATCGACATTGTCACCGACTTTTACGTTAAGACGCTCTGCAAGCTTTTCCGTCAGCACAACTCCGTTGTTATCAAGAGACAACGGCTTTTCCGTCACACGGTTCTGCAAAAGGATATAGGATTGGAACGTCTGCGGATCATCCGTCACATAGATGGTGGCTGTTTCGCTGTTGTTGTCATTGTCAAGCGTTACCGAGCCTGCTCCGACGTTTATATATTTTCCGCCTTTTTCTTCTATTACCGGCGCGATATTTTCATTATCGGAAATATTATCAGCCGTCACAAGCATATCAATCTGGAATACCTTAACAAACTGGTTATCAATAACCGAGCTTATCGTGTCATTCATACCGAAGCCCGCCATCAGTAACGCCGTACAGCCCATAATGCCGATGACCGTCATAAGAAGGCGTTTCTTATATCTGAAAATATTACGCATGGTGACCTTCTTGGAGAAGGACATCTTATTCCACAAAAATCCGATACGTTCAAGAAGTATCGTTTTACCGAGCTTTGGCGATTTCGGACGCATCAACTGTGCCGGCACGGATTTAAGCTCAACACGGCATGTATAATACGCGGTGATCACCATGGCGACGATTGTCACGACAAAGCTTATAGCGATCTCGATCCAATGGATCTGCTGGCTGAGCTTTGGCTGTATGTACATGGCAGACCATGCGTTGTAAACTGCCTGTGGGAACAGCTTGACGCCCACGACCGCACCGGCGACCGCACCGACAAGGCTCGCCGCGAGAACATAGTAAATATACTTTGCCGCAATGGCGTTATCATCATAGCCGAGAGCTTTATAGGTTCCGATCACACCTCTCTGGTCGTTTACCATTCTTGTCATAGTAGTCATACATACAAGAACCGCAACAAGGATAAAGAACACCGGTATGATGCTCGCAAGCGCTTTCATGCGGTCAACGGTTGATTTATAGCTTGCAAAACCGTAGTTTGTCGTTCTGTCAAGCATATACCATTGCGCATTGCCGATCTTCTCTATCTCGTATTTCGCCGCAATAAGCTGTGCATTACCTTCAGCCAGGAGCTCTTCTCCCTCTGCCTTCTGCTGTTCAAATTCTTCTTTTCCTTTGTTGTATTCTTCCCAGCCGTCAGCAATCTTCTTTTCGGCATCCGCGAATTCTTTTTCGGCTTCTGCCTTTTTTGATGCAAGCTCAGCACGCCCCTGGGCGAGCGCCTCCCAGCCGTCGCTGTATTCTCTCTGCGCATCGTTTAACTGCACTTCCGCATCTTTCACAGCAGCATTCGCGTCATTAAGAAGCTTCTGCGTATCCACGGCAGCCGAATTTACGGAATCGTTCAGCTCTTTTGCTTCCAAATAAGTCTGATTTGTTGTTTCATACAATGACGTGTACATATCAAGAAGCCCGGAAAGCTCCTCCCGCGTTTCATCGTCAGCAGCATCTATCCGTTCCTGAATACTTTCCATACCGGTCGTTATGGTGGCAAGAGCGCTTTCTGCACTTGCAAGCATCTCACGCGCCTGCGCAGTATTGGCCATCGTATTGTCATACTCTGTCTGCGCGTTTGCAAGTCCTTCCTTCGCAGTATTGAGCATTTCTCTTGAATTTGCAAGCTGTACGGCAGATTCTCTGAGTGTCTGTTCGCCTGTCGCTATCTGCTCTTGCGCGTTTTTGACCTCGATTTCCAGTGTTTCTTTTCCTTTTTCAAGGTCTTTCTCGCTTTTTACAAGCTCCGTATAGCCGTCGTCAAGCTCTTTCTGCGCCTCGGCGATCTGCTTTTCAAATTCAGCGGATTGCTCATCATATGTTTTCTGGGCATCGGCAAGCTGCGCCTCAGCGTCGACGCGCAATTCTTCGCCTCGGGCAAGAGACCGGTTGACACCGAGGTTTTTCAGTCTTGTTGCAACAGCCTCGATGAGATTCGCATACTGCTTATCAAATGCGTTCAGCTCTTTTGCGCCTTCAACCGTTACAAGCGCGTCAACAAATATGTCTCCATAGTCAAACGCTTCCTGTTTTACATAGGCATACATCTCAATTGACATACCGCCGATCTGTGATGTTCCCTTGTCAAAAGAAAGATAATACGGTGTCTGCACCATGCCGACGACTTTGAACTCGTCAGTCTTCATTGTGCCTTCCGTGAGCGGTGTATCCGTTCCGGATGTAAACGTCAAAGTGTCGCCGACGGCGATCCCGAAGTTAATATAATCGCTGTCTTCTATAAGAACCTCGTGGTCGTTTTTAGGCAGACGGCCTTCAACGAGGATAAATTGGTTGATGCATTCATTCTGCCTTTCGGCATAATCATCCGGGAAGCTGTTCACGCGGATAACGATTTCTGTACCGCTTACATTGCAGAGAACATCGGAAAAGTATCCCGGCTGTACCTGCTTTACCCCCTCGGTGTTTCCGATTATTTCGATATCCTCCGCAGTAAGACCGAGCGTCGATACTACCTGGATATCCATAATGTTGTATTTATCATAAAATTCGTCCATTGTGTACGCCATGTCAGGCGCGGATGAACGCAGTCCTGCAAAAAACGCAACGCCGATAGCGACTATCAACAAAATCGAAAAGAATCTGTTGGCAGATTTGCGTACCTCGCGCAGGAAGTCTAAAAATAGATTCTTTGTCATATCTTATATCTCCGGCTTACCACTCGACCTGGCTGATATCCATCGGGTTGTCATTTCTGGTAACGGATTCGATACGTCCGTTTTTTACCTTGATTACTCTGTCACCTATGCTTGTGAGGGCATAGTTATGTGTAATGATAATTACCGTCATGCCGTTTTCTCTTGCCGTATCCTGCAAAAGCTTGAGGATCTGTTTGCCCGTATTGTAGTCAAGCGCACCGGTAGGCTCATCGCAAAGCAAAAGCTTTGGATTCTTTGCAAGTGCTCTCGCGATAGCAACACGCTGCTGCTCACCGCCGGATAACTGAGACGGAAAATTGTTTTTTCGTTCAGTAAGACCGACGGCTTCAATCGTTGCGTCAATATCAAGCGGATCTTTGCTTACCTGCGATGCAAGCTCAACATTTTCGCGCGCTGTAAGATTCTGCACAAGATTATAAAACTGGAAAACGAATCCGACATCGTATCTTCTGTAAAGGATCATCTCCTTTTGGGAATACGTGCTGACTTCGTTTCCGTCAACAAGCACTTTTCCGGAGGTGAGCGTATCCATACCGCCGAGAATATTCAAAATCGTCGTTTTACCGGCGCCGCTGGCACCGACAACGATAACACATTCGCCTTTTTCAATCGTAAAATCAACGCCTGCAAGGGCGTCAATTTCCGTTTCACCCATGATATATTTCTTTTTTACGTTCCGGAACTCAATGAAAGGTACGTGGTTTTCTTCTTCGTCACTTTTCTGTATATCTTCAAAGGCTTCCTCTTCCACGGTTTCAGGCTCTTCAGCTTTCGGTTCCTCGGGCTCCATGGAAGCTTCTGCCGTGCTCTCCGCTACAGCCTCAGATTCTTCGCTTTCGGAAATTGTTTTTTCAACTTCCTCAACAAAAGCGGATATTACCTCATCTTCTTCACGCGTTTCTTCCGTGACCGCACTGTTTTTAACCAAATCCGCAAGTTCTTCGGCATTCGCAAGAGGAATCGAGTCTTTACCTATTTTTTTCGCTGATACTTTAAACTTACTCATTGCCTTAATAATCCCCCAGTTCTCTGTCAGATAATCTTTGAAAGATACTCGGCAAGGTCACCGACAGTGAATATTTCTTTCAGTTCATCATTGTCAATGCTTATATCAAATTCTTCTTCAAGCTGACCGATCATGCTGATAATATCATACGAATTCATTTTCAAATCTTTCAGAAATTCCGTTTCCGGTGTGATTTCCTCGGGCTCACATTCTACATACTCAAGCAGCGTGTTTTTGATCTTTTCAAACATTTTGTCTATTCCTTTCAACTTTAAATCTCTTGATTTTATTTGTTGTGGTCTTTTCAAACTCAGTGTCACTGATCTGAATATTTGATATTCTCTTATATGATTCCGCTTTTTTGTTATAAAGCGCAATATCCTGCATGATGCGTTCGTGCTGCTTCTTTACGTCGGTCAAGCCGTTTTCCTTGCAGAATTCCGGGTTGAGATAGCATATTGCATAAATACCGGTGTTATCTTCGTCGGCAAAAACAACCGCCTCCTGCACATACGGAATCTCTTTCTGAAGATGCTCTTCCACTTCCTCGGGGTATACGTTTTTCCCGTTTGAAAGAATTATGAGGTTTTTGATCCTTCCGTTAATATACAGGAAATTATCCTTGTCAAGATGGCCTATATCACCTGTCTTAAACCAACCGTCCTCGGTGAAAACTTCTTTTGTGTCTTCCGGATTTTTGTAATAACCGAGCATGACATTGCCGCCCTTGACCTGAATTTCACCGTTACCGTTTTCATCGGGATTTGCAATTCGGACTTTGCAGGATGGCAGCACATGTCCGACTGAGCCTCGCCTGCGAAGCTTGTCCCCGTTCACCGCAACAAGCGGTGCACATTCCGTTATTCCGTATCCGTTGAGAACAGTGATTCCTATGCTGTCCAGAAAATCAAGCGTGTCATTTGAAAGCGGTGAACCGCCGCATATTATCTTATCAAGCTTGCCGCCGAACTTGACCAGGATCGGTTTAAAATAGCGTTTACGCCTGTCTATTCCGAATTTACGAATCAGATTACTGAATTTGAGTGAATAATTCACATATTGCTCGAGCTCACTCTTTTTGACCTCGTATCGAACTTTTCTGACCATGAGGTCAAGCATTGCCGGAACCATACATGTCATTTTCGGGTGAAAATGATTGATATTCTGCGAAACATGCTTTAAATCGTCATTGATGCTGACCGTTGAGCCTTCATAAATACTGCTCATGATATTACAGGTAAGCTCATATGTATGATGAACAGGCAGCACGGACATATTCGTATTTTTATAATGAACAAGCTGGCGCGCTCCGATTCCGCATGTCCAGATATTTTCATGGCTGAGCATAACGCCTTTATTAGCGCCGGTCGTTCCGGATGTGTAAATAAGCTCGATCATAGCTTTCGGGTCGATTTCCGCGCTTGTATAGCTTGTATCGCCGGCATGGAGAAGCTCTCTTCCGTTAACAATGAGCTTGTCAAAATTCAACCAGCTTTCATCAAGCGGTACTGTGCTGAATTTATCTCTCATTATGATAACTGTGTCAATTCCGGGGCACATCGGCAGAATCGCCTTGAGTTTTTTTACACATTTACCGGAGCAAATGATCGTATTGACATCGCCGAAGCAAAGCTGATAGGCAAGCGTATCATCAATAAGGTCTCTGTCTACCGGAACTGCTACACCGACGCCACAGATTATCGCAAAATATGATGTTATCCATTCAATGGAGGTTTCTCCCAAAATGGCAATGTGCTTTCCTTTCTGACCGAGAGAAAGGAGCGCTGTCCCGAGGGCGTCGATATTGTTGCTCAGACCTTTAAAAGAGATCGCGCTTTCAAGTATTCTGCTTTCAAATTGTCTGTACGCAGACATATCGCCGTAATCCTTTGCCGCTTTGCGGATCACATCGCGAAGATCATGTATTTCAAATAACTCGGGGCAGTTGTAGTAACGCTTTTTATAATTCATAGTAAAAACCTTCCATTTTGGGAAATAAAATTTGGCTACCGCATAGATTTTACGGTAGCCAAAAATCACTTACATCTAAACTAAATACTATGCGTCTCGCTATATTGTAGCGAAATGTATCGCTTGTTTACAAAGCTCAGTTTTCTTTCTTTTTAGGTGTAAACATAATGACAACAACAACGCCGGAAAGTGCTGCAAGAGAAATCACTGCCCAAATAA
>JAZRYQ010000192.1:0-2125 GCA_045600805.1 Candidatus Alloscillospira sp.
AGTGATAACCGTCCCGCATTCGGAGAAGACATTCTTCAATATGACGGAAAATACTACGCTTTGTCTGAAGAACGGATTCCGTATATGCGTGACAAAACCACGGACAACCGCTTTTTCATTCTGACGCTGTTCGCCATTGCGTATGAGATCGAGGCGGCAGGAAGATACTCGGCAAGTGAAATGATCGATGTCAAACTGAACGTCGGTCTTCCGCCGTCCCATTATGCCGGCTTATACGAAAAGTATGAGGCGTACTTTGCAAATGGCTCAAAGCAGGTACGCTTTATGTTCCGGGACAAACCATACATCATTCAGATATCCGAGGTAAACGCCTATCCGCAGGCATACGCGGCGGCTATGACGGTATTCGGCATGATAAAGGATCAGCCGAAGACGATGGTCATTGATATCGGCGGTTTTACTGCGGATTATCTGATGCTGAAAAAAGGACAGGCAGACTTATCTGTGTGCGACTCTCTGGAACACGGCGTGATCCTGTTATACAACGGCATCAAATCCAAAGTCAACGCGGATTTCGATATGCTTATAGATGAATCGGATATAGATTCCATCATCGCAGGTGAACCGCATGGCTTCTCACAGGAGATTACAGCGGTTGTTGACAGAATGGCTGCTTCCTTCATCGACCAGCTTTTCGGCAAGCTGAGAGAGCGTATGATCGATCTCAGAGTAGGCAAGACGATCTTTGTAGGCGGCGGTTCTATTCTCCTGCGGAAATATATTGAGGTATCTCCGAAGGTACATTCGCCGATTGTCATCAACGACATTGCTGCCAATGAAAAGGGCTATGACCTCTTATATCGGGCTGAGCATAGGAAGTGATGCCATGAAGAACGAATGCCGCTTTGGATTCAGTTTGAATCCCAACAATCCGCTTCACAAGACTGCCATAGACGCTCTGACTGCTCAAGGCAGAAGGAAATCCGAGTTCATAGCCAATGCCATCGTTCACTATATCATGAACGATAAAAATGCCTCCGCAATGGTCATCCCCACAACAGAGGATATCAAAACAGTGTGCCGGGAAGTTTTTGATGAAATGATGCAAAACTACAAGCCGATTCCATCAGTCATTCAAAAAGACGAACCGATACCCGAATCCGACGAGGATTCCGATATTGATCTCGGCATGATCTCCGATACATTGATTGGATTTCGAAAAAAATGATTATGGGAATTTGACAGAAGTAGACAAGGAAGTAACTCCATTCGAGCTGCTTCCTTATTTTTTGAAAAGAAAACAAATAAACATATATTAAATACCGTCATGGTTTCGAACGTGTTTTTCATAGCTATTGTGGTATGTTGGTTGCAGAAAAAACGATAGAAAGTGGTGCTATTATTGCGACCTCGACCAGATTACTGTTATATCTACATAGAATGCTATCGAAAAAACGTATATAAACGATACCTTCTACAGAAAAATAACAATATTACACATGAGCTCCTATGTGATTTATCGTCAAAGACGATGATTTACACAGGGGCTCATTTTGTCTTCTTATCGAAAATCCGTATCAGAGCACCACCTTTCCTCCAAAAAGATTATTATTTCACAAAATTTGGAGGAAAATATGGAAAACGAAAAGAAGAAAAACAGTCAGAATCAAGACAGGGACATTCAGAATCAATTTACTGCATATTTGGAAAAGGCGCTGTACCGTGGTCGCCTGAAGTTTCTGGAAAGAGAAAACAAGCGAAAGAAGCATATGGTTACATGGGAGCCTGAGTTGCTTGAGAGTATTGCAGCTCCGGACGATGACTTCTTTGATCAGATCTTTGCTGATGATGAACAGCAGTTATTTGAAAATCTCAGATTCCTCAGTGTGATCAAAACCGTTTCGGAACGTTCGATGATCATATTACAGCTTCATATTCTGTACGAACATACTTTTCATGAGATTGGCGAGATACTGTCTTTGCCGGAGGAGAATGTCAAGGCAAACTATTATCGGACAGTTAAATACATACGCGAAAAGATGGGAGGACACAGATGAATTTTTCCAAATTAATGAGGCGAGCCAAGGAAGGAGATGACGAGGCTTTGACCGTCCTCTACAAGATGTATCTGCCTTTGCTGATCAAAAACTCGCTGATAGAAGGC
>JAZRYQ010000193.1:0-17228 GCA_045600805.1 Candidatus Alloscillospira sp.
ATATGCCGAAAAAAACGATTGTACGCTGTATACTGCGCTTATCAATACGCTTGACGATGAAATATTCAAAGGAACAAAAGCGTCCGCATTTGTTTCGCTTGTCGAAAAATACACACTTTTGAGTGAGAATATGCCTGTTTCCGAGCTGCTTGCGGGAATTCTTGACGAAAGCGGCTATGAAAACGCCCTGCGCACGGAAGGAGACCAGCACAGACTTGATAATTTAGCGGAGCTGAAGCAATCGGTTTACGAATATGAAACGACCTGCGGCGAGGAATGCTCCCTTACACATTATCTGGCACACATTGCGCTTTTTACAAACAGTGATACGGAATTTCAGGACGATAAAATAAAACTGATGACGATCCATACGGCAAAAGGACTTGAATTTCCGTATGTTTTCCTGTGCGCGCTTAATGAAGGCGTATTTCCGACAAAGAAAACGAATACGCTGACAAAAATGGAGGAAGAGCGCAGACTGTGCTTTGTCGGCGTGACGAGAGCGCAGAAAAGACTGTATCTTTCGGAAGCCGAGGGGAGAAGTCTTGACGGGTCACCGCGATATCCGTCGCGCTTTGTACTTGATATTGACCCGGCGTTCCTTGAATATACGCATCCGCCGCTCGACGGGCTCATTAAAGACGCACGGGAATACATCGCGTCAACCGAACGATATATGCCGGAAAATATGGAAGCGCTCGCTTTTCCCGACGGAACAAGAGTGTATCACAGTGTTTTCGGGACGGGGACGGTGCTTTCCGCTGACACGGAAATGGGGGCGCATATCGTAAAATTTGACAGGATAGACACGCCGAGGAAAATTTCGTTCAAAGCAAAGCTTTCAAGACTCTGATTATAAAAGCTGCTCGCGGAGCGCAGAAATCGCCTTTTTCTCGATGCGCGAGACCTGTACCTGAGAAATGCCCATGATTTTTGCGGCTTTGTCCTGTGTCAGACCGTGATAAAACCGGAGGATGATAACGGTTTTCTGACGCTTTTCCAAAAGCCCTACCGCCTGCCGCAGAGCGACGTATTCTATCAGCTTTTCCTCGCTTTCCCCACCGGAGATCGTCTGCTCCAGTGTCAGCCCATCGTCGCTTTTCTGTTCCTGCAGGGATTCCGGCGATCTTACCGCATTTTCCGCGACGGCGATATCTTCTTTTGAAAAACCGGTTGCCTCAGCCAATTCCGAAACGGTCGGCTGCCGCCCGAGACTGCATACAAGCTTTTCACGCGCACATGCGATCGCATATGCGCGTTCTTTTATGCCGCGGCTGACCTTAATGCTGCCGTCGTCTCTTAAAAAACGGCGTATTTCGCCGGAAATCTTCGGAACGGCATATGTGGAAAACTGTGTGCCGAAGCCGGGATCGTATCCGTACACCGCTTTCAAAAAGCCGACGCACCCGAGCTGGTACAGGTCATCCGGTTCAACGCCTCTGCCGAAGAAACGCCGTGCAATGCTCCAGATCAGACCGGAATTATTATCGACAAGCGTTTCGCAGGAGGCATTGTCACCGGATTGTGCTTTTTGGATCAAATCAATTGATGCGTACTCGGTCATTTTATCGCGCTCTTGCAGATATTCTGCGCTTCATGGTAACAGTCGTACCAAAGCCGGGCTTTGATTTGACGGAAAGCCTGTCCATAAAGCTTTCCATGATCGTAAAGCCCATGCCGCTTCGCTCGTCTCCGCCGGTAGAGAACATCGGCTGGCGCGCCCTGTCAATATCCGGAATGCCGACGCCCTTGTCCTTGATGGTTATTTCAACGCTGTTATTCTCAAACAGGCGCATTTTCATGGAAATTTTCCCGATAGTCTGAGGATACGCGTGTACGATACAGTTTGTGACGGCTTCGCTGACGGCCGCTTTGATGTCCCCGAGCTCATCAAGCGTCGGGTCGAGCTGTGCGCAGAATGCCGCCGCTGCCGAGCGGGCGAAGCCCTCGTTTGCACTGCTGCTTAAAAACTCGAGTTTTGCATAATTTGTCTGTTTCATTATGTATCACCTCAAAACTAAAATTTTATGTTAACCAATTTGCCGATACCCGCCGTGCTGATGATTTTCATCGGCTGCGGGGGAACAGATGCAAGATAAAAGCTGCACCCTGTTTCATCTGCCCGGCGCTTTGCCTTCAGGATGACTGCGATACCGGACGAATCCATAAAAGACACGCCGCTCATGTTCATAATGCAGCACTGCGGAAGCTCAATATCTATTTTGCTTTCGATTGCGGAAATCGCGCCCTTTGCGCCGTGATGGTCGAGCTCACCGACGGGATACAGATAAAGAGTCCCGTCGTTCATAGACGAATTGACCTTCAAAAAATCACCCTTCCGAAAAAATAATGTCGCTGTGAAACTTCACAGCGACATTATAACCTGTTTTATGTGCGGATTTTGTCATTATCCGAGAGCGGAAAGACTTTCTTTGAGATTTTCTATCAAAGTCTGTGCTTTCATAAGCTTTTCACGCTCGGCATTGACGATGTTTTCCGGAGCCTTGGAGATAAACTTCTCGTTTGAGAGCTTGCCCTCTACGCGCTTGATCTCACCTTCGGCCTTTTCGATTTCCTTCTGAATTCTCTGACGCTCCTTGTCAAGGTCCACAAGCTCTGCAAGAGGCATGAACATACGCGCATCCTCAGTCACGACGTTTACCATACCATTGGTGCTTGCCGGAAGCTCTGTCGTTATGTCAACTTCACCTGCATAAGCAAGCTTGGAAAGATAAACCGTGCCGGAGGCGAAAATGTCTGCCTTCTGCGAAACGATGATAAGCCGCGGCTTCTTGGACGGCGGAACATTCATTTCAGCCCGGCGGCTTCTTATGGCGCGGATAGCGTTCATGATCGTTTCAAACGCGCTTTCATCCTCCGGGAAGCTGAGGGCTTCTGTGAATTCGGGATAACGCTGGATCATCAGCGCTTCGCCGTCATGCGGCAGAGCCTGGAAGATCTCTTCTGTGATAAACGGCATGAACGGATGCAGCAGCTTCAGAATTTCAGTCAGAACGTACAGCAGAACTTTCTGCGCGTTTATCTTGGCATTTTCATCATCGCCGTAAAGACGCGGCTTTGTAAGCTCAATGTACCAATCACAGAAGCTGTCCCAGATAAAGTCGTATATTTTTGTCGCGGCGATGCCGAGCTCATATTTGTCAAACGTGTCTCCGACCTCGCGTGCAAGATCGTTGAGCTTTGAAAGTATCCACTTATCCTCGAGCTCAAGCGTGTCGGGCAGCTCGTTTTTGTCGATCGTGAGATTCATCATCACAAAGCGCGAAGCGTTCCAGAGCTTGTTTGCAAAGTTGCGCATGGCCTCGCAGCGCTCAATGTAAAAACGCATATCGTTTCCGGGGGAGTTTCCGGTGATGAGGTTAAAGCGTAGCGCGTCGGCGCCGTACTGCTCGACCATTTCAATCGGGTCAATGCCGTTTCCGAGCGATTTGGACATTTTGCGTCCCTGTGCATCACGCACAAGACCGTGAATGACAACGGTGTTGAACGGCGGCTTTTTCATCTGCTCACAGCCGGAGGATATCATTCTGGCTACCCAGAAGAAGATGATGTCATAGCCCGTTACGAGAACATCGGTCGGGTAAAAGTAGTCGAGGTCTTCCGTTTTTTCCGGCCAGCCGAGCGTTGAGAACGGCCAGAGAGCGGACGAGAACCATGTATCGAGAACATCGGGGTCACGCTCGATATTTTTGGAATGGCAGTGTTCACATTCGGTCGCGTCTTCGCGTGAAACAGTCATATGACCGCAGTCGGCGCAATACCATGCCGGTATCTGATGGCCCCACCAGAGCTGACGGGAAATGCACCAGTCGCGTACGTTGTTCATCCAGTTGAGATAAGTCTTTGAGAATCTGTCGGGAACAAATTTTACCTCGCCGTCTTCCACAACGCGGATGGCTTCCTTTGCAAGCGGCTTCATTTTGACAAACCACTGCGCGGAGGTGATCGGCTCAACGTCTGTCCCGCAGCGGTAGCAGGTGCCGACATTGTGGATGTGCTCTTCTGTTTTGACAAGCCAGCCGCCGGCTTCAAGATCGGCAAGAATGACCTTGCGTGCTTCATATCTGTCAAGACCGTTATATTTGCCGCCGTTGATGATCTTTGCGTCATTGTCAAAAATAAGGATCTGTTCAAGATCATGGCGCAGACCGACTTCAAAGTCGTTCGGGTCATGGCATGGCGTCATTTTCACGCAGCCCGTACCGAATTCCATATCAACATATTCATCGGCAACAATGGGGATCTCTCTTCCCACGAGCGGAAGAATACACGTTTTGCCGACAAGATGCGTGTAGCGCTCATCATTCGGGTTTACCGCAACACCGGTATCACCGAGCATGGTTTCAGGGCGCGTCGTCGCGACGATAACGTATTCATCACTGTCCTTGATAGGATAGCGCAGATGCCACAGATTGCCCGGCTTTTCGGTGTATTCGACCTCGGCGTCGGATAACGCTGTTGTGCAGTGGGGGCACCAGTTGATGATTCTGTTTCCCTTGTAAATGAGACCTTTTTCGTAAAGATTTACGAAAACCTCACGGACGGCTTTTGCGCAGCGCTCATCCATTGTAAAGCGCAGACGAGTCCAGTCACAGGATGCACCGAGCGTTTTGAGCTGCTCGAGGATGCGGCTTCCGAATTTTTCTTTCCACGCCCATACCTCATCGAGGAATTTCTCTCTGCCGAGATCAAAACGGGTGAGCCCTTCCTGACGGAGTTTTTCCTCGACCTTTATCTGCGTTGCGATTCCGGCGTGATCCGTTCCGGGAAGCCACAGAGCGGCATAGCCCTTCATCCGTTTGTAGCGGATGAGAGCATCCTGGATCGTGTCATCAAATGCGTGACCGAGGTGAAGCTGACCTGTCACGTTCGGAGGCGGGATAACGATGGTAAACGGCTTTTTGTCAGGATCGCGGTGCGCGGTAAAATACCCGCCGTCAAGCCATAATTGATAAATATCTTTTTCCACTGATTTCGGATCATAAATTTTAGGCAGTTCTTTCATAAAGTTCTCCTTTCCGATGATTAAATAAAAAACAGCGCCCCGAGAAATAACCTCAGGGCGCAAATTATACGCGGTACCACCTGAATTCCGCAGAAATGCGGCACTCATCATCGCGATAACGGCGCGGACCCCGTCACGGCTTACTTTGGTTCGGCCGTGAAGCTCCGGAGCGACTTGGGCAGGTATACATAAGAACTTTCACCGACCGTTCTCTCTCTGCATGTCATCCCTGCTTACTATTCTCCATCCCTGCTTTTAACTGAGATATTATATTTTAATACGAAAATTTTGTCAAGCTTTTTCCCCTGCGGAGACAAATTTAGCGTAGATATCAGGGTTATTTTCGGCTAAATTATAAGAACGATTGTCCTTTCCCGTCCAGATATGGAAGGTGCGGGCGGTGTTTATAACGGTCCCGTCTTCCGTTTTTGTTTCGTACAGAAGCTCAAGCTTTTTCGGCGCGTACTCGCCCATGCGCGTGGTGATATAAAGCGTCTGCGGGTAAGTTGCCGTCATTTTATACTGGAGATGCAGATCGACCATGGCGGGATTGACGCCGATAGCATTCATATCTGCAAAGGAAAAGCCGACGGCGGCGAAAAACTCATTCCGCGCGATCTCATACCAGATCGGATAAACAGCATGGTGTACAATCCCCATTCTGTCACAATCCGGATAACGCGTTTCAATTTTTGTGACGGTCTGCATGTTATACACCCTGCGATTTTGCCGCAAGCGTGATCAGAACTACTGCGGCGGCAATCACGAGAACGACCGCAACGGCAATCGAAATAACGATAATGGAACGGACGTTGTAATAAATAAAATCATCATCATTCTTTTTCATGGCTTATCCTCCGTAACAGATGATTATTTAATATACCATACTATAAAAATATATACAAGAGTTTTTATTTTGTCCTGCCGGCAAGGAAATCGGCAAGCCATTCAAGAAATGCTGTATCTTGAAAAATGCCTTCTAACGCGGATTTTGCCTTTTTCGTATTTTCAAAAACGAGTTTTTCGCATTTTTCGAGCCCGTACAAAGATACAAATGTGTTTTTGCTGTTTTCGGCATCACTGCCGACGGGCTTTCCGAGTGTTGCGGTGTCGGATATGACGTCGAGTATATCGTCACGTATCTGAAAAGCAAGACCGAGCGCTTCGGCGTATTTTTCGGCGGCTGCAAGCTGCTTTTCGCTTCCGCCTGCGGCTGCAACGCCGATTTTTGCACACGCGGCAATCAGCGACGCCGTTTTCAGAGAATGTATGCGCGTTATCTCGTCTTCGGTAAGCGTTTTTGCTTCTCCGAGCATATCAAGCTCCTGCCCGCCGCATATACCCCAAAGTCCTGCGGCGTGCGCAAGGTATGACGCCATTTTCACGACGCGCTCAGGCGGAAGCTCACACGACAGCAAAAGCCCGAAGGCTTCTGCCTGCAGGCAGTCTCCGGCGAGCGTTGCGGTGCATTCCCCGTATACGACGTGATTTGTCGGTTTTCCGCGGCGAAGCGCATCGTCATCCATACACGGCAGATCATCATGGATCAGCGAATATGTGTGGAGCATCTCGACAGCGCAGGCTGCTTTCAGCGCTCTGTCCTCCTCTCCGCCGCAGGCAGTGCAAAACGCAAGCACGATGATCGGGCGAATGCGTTTTCCTCCGGCGAGAAGACTGTACCGCATGGCGTCTGTGAGCGTTTTCTCGGGCGTTGTGAGAAATGTCTGCTCAAGAAACGCGTCAATTTTGCGCTTGAGCCGTGTAAGTTCCGTCTGCATTTACTCCTCCTCGTCAAAAGGAAGCTCAATGGGCTCCCCGTCGGCGCCTTTGCGGAGCTTTACGACCTTCTGTTCGGCGTCATCGAGCATTTTCCCGCATTTTGCGATAAGCGCCGTTCCTTCTTCAAAAAGCGTGAGCGACTGCTCAAGCGGTGCGTCACCTTTTTCAAGCGCGCGCACGATTTCTTCTATTCTTGCAAGCGACTGTTCAAATGTCATTTTCTAATCCTCCGTAACTGTGCAGCGTATGCTGTCCTTCTGAAGCTTGACGGTGATCTTATCTCCCGCTTTGACGTCATGCTTAGAGCGGATGACGATACCGTTTTCGTTTTCCGCGATCGCATAGCCTCTGCCGAGCACCTTGAGCGGGCTCATCGCATCAAGCGACGCGGCAAGGGACGCGAATTTATGCTTATACGCGGATATTTGCCGCTCCTGCGCGGATATCATTTTCATCTGCATGTGATCAAGCGCTTCTCTTCGCGCGTCAATGTAGTTTTTGGGATCGGTCAGGACTTTCTTTTCGGAAAGCTCGGTTATCCTGTCACGCATGGCGCGCAGCTTTGCGCGTTCCGCGTTGTATATTCTCACATGGCAGGCATCCAGAGCGTCGGAAAGCTCTCCTGCGTCGGGGGAGGCAAGCTCGGCGCCGTTTGACGGCGTTGCGGCGCGCAGGTCTGCGACATAGTCCGCTATCGTGATATCCGGCTCGTGACCGACGGCGGAGATGACGGGGATTTCGGAAGCAAATATCGCCCGCGCGACACGCTCATCGTTAAATGCCCATAAGTCTTCTATGGAGCCGCCGCCGCGTCCTGTGATGATCAGATCGGCGATTCGGAATCTGTTTGCGTATTTTATCGCGCCGACGATTTCGGGCGGCGCCTCGACACCCTGTACACGGACCGGGAGAATGATGACCTTGGCGATCGGCCAGCGCTTGCCGAGCACACGGATAATATCACGCACAGCCGCTCCCGCGCCGGAGGTGATGACCGCGATGCGCATGGGATACCGCGGTATCGGTTTCTTGAATTCGGAATTGAAAAGCCCTTCCTTGAAAAGCTTTTCCTTGAGCTGTTCAAACGCTACATGCAGGTCTCCGAGACCGGCAGCGTTCATGGCCGAAACGTAAAGCTGGTATGCGCCGTCGCGCGGAAAAACAGTTACTTTTCCGAAAGCCGTGACCTTCATGCCGTTTTCGGGCTTGAAGCGCATTTTCGTCGCGTTTCCTTTGAACATCACGCATCGCAGCGATCCCTCTGCGTCCTTCAGCGTGAAATAATGATGACCGGAGGGGTAGATCTTATAATTGGAAAGCTCGCCCTTTACATATATTTCATTCAGTTCATCATCGCTGTCGAGCATGGATTTTATCTTCTGATTCAGCTCGGATACGGAAAAAATCCTGTCAGCCAATAGTATTCACCGCCCTGTGTGTTAAAACCGCGACGCCCATGGCGTTGTCCGTTGAATATTGCGGCTCGGCAAAAATGCCGTCCGGTGTCAAACGCCTGAGCATGGTATTTGAGGCGACGCCGCCCGAATAAAGCACGGGGATGTCGCCGTATTTGTCTTTTGCGCGCTTTGTTATGCGGGAAACCGCGGAAATGACCGACGCGAGCGTGAACGATGCGATGCTCTCCGGAGGATCTCCCTGCGCAAAGCGCTGTTTCATTTTATGTTCAGCTCCCGACAGCGAGAATCTCAGCCCGTCAAGCTTCATGTCGTATCTGTCTGAGCCGTCCGAGCTTGCTGCAAGAGCGTCAAGCGCTTTGCCGGACGGGAACCTAAGCCCTAAAAGCTGACCTGCTCTGTCAATGAGCTGGCCTGCGGAAACATCCGACGTTCCGCCGATGATTTCGCATTTTACGGCGCAGCCGAACGGGATGACATATAAAAGCTCCGTGGTCCCGCCGGACAGGTGCCAGGCAAGGTGAGGCGTATCCAAAAGGTCAGGTCTGCCTGCCGACCATGCTGCGGCGGCAATGTGCCCCTGCTGGTGAGAAAACGCAAACAGCGGGACATTTAAAGCCTTGGAAAGCACTTCAGCCTGTGATGCGCCGGCAAGAAAGCACGGCATGTAGGAATCCTCGGTCTCGCGCGGCTTTGTCGATGCGCCGACTGCCGCGAGCTCACCGGACAGATCAAGAGCCGATACGATCTCAGGCAGACGTTTTATATGCGAAAAAAGGGCCTCTGATTGTCTGAGGCCCAGTTCTCCGGGTTTTACATCAAGAAGCCGGGAAGAGTTTTTGCCCTCTTTGCCGTCAAAAACGGCGCAGGAGGTCGTGTAATTGCTCGTGTCAAACGCAATAACTTTCATTGCACAGCTTCACCTTTCAGAAATGAACTGAGTACGCCGTTGATAAACGGCACTGTCTCGGGCTCGTCATATTTTTTCGCAAGCTCTACAGCCTCGTTGATGGATACGCCGTGCGGTATGTCGGGAACATACAGTATTTCATACATGGCAAGCTTCATGATCGCAAGCGCGGTATGTGAAATGCGTGAAAAGTCCCAGCCCTTTGAATAGACGGCGATGTATTCGTCGAGCTCGGCACTGTGCAGGGCTATGCCGCGTATGACCGCGCTTATATAATTTATCTGCCCCTCCGGACGCTGCAAAAACAGCTCATCCTCATCGCCGAGCGAGGCATAGTACTCATCATCAAAAACATCGGCGAGAAGACTGTCCGCATCTTTGGGGTTTTCCGACAGCATAAAGCATAGCCTTACTGCCAATTCACGTGCGTCTGCTCTTTTCATTATCACACATCCCGTTAATTTATTTGCTTTCCGAAACGCCGCTTACATGGACATTGACGGCAGAGACCGAAACGCCGGTCGTTGCTTCAACGGCTGATTTTACAGCGTGCTGTACGGTTTTGCCGACTTCCGCAATGGAATAACCGTATGCCGTGACGATATAAACATCAATTTCGATGCCGGCTTCACCGAATTTGACGTTGACACCTTTGGACGAGCCTTTCCTGCACATAATGTCGGCAATGTCACGCGCGTATGAAGTATAAAGACCTGTCACGCCGTCAATTTCCGCCGCGGCGTTGCCCGCGATCGCGGCTACGACCTCTTCGGATATTTTGATCTGTCCCTGATTTTCTGAAAAAGTTAAATAATCCTTGTTTTCTGCCATTTGATTTCACTCCTTCGTAAATTTTATTCTACCATAATCGTTTATAAAAATAAAGACAAATTTATGAGTATTCGAAAATTCATCTGTTTTAGTATTTTGCTGTTATTTCATATTGTAACCGGAGCAATAATTTGATATAATACTTAAAATATAGGAATCGTATGCGCAGAACGTGAGGTGTGTAAAATGAACAGTAAGTTTTCAAAGCTTTTTCAGCCGAGTATGAGACTGTATTTCTTTGTCCTTATTCTGTTCGCCGTGCTGACGTTTTTCCTCGGTGAGTATCGGATACCGCTTGCCGTGGGGGAGATCGTGCTGATTATTTTACTTACGGTTTATACAAGGACCGCCAATAAAAACCGCGCCGAAAAAATCAGAGATTATATCGAGACGATGTCCGACGGAATGGACACGGCGGCCAAAGACAACCTTGTGAATTTCCCGCTTCCCGTTGTCATATATAATCTCGGAAATGAGCAGATCTTATGGTCAAACAACCGCTTCAACGAAGTAAGCGGCGGACATGAACACCTTTTTGAAATACGCATAAGCGACGTCGTTCCGGATTATGACGGAAAATGGATAGCCGAAGGCAAGGACGAATGCCCGCGCTTTATTGCGCTCGGTGACAAAAAATACAAGGTTTTCGGCAGTATCGTAAGAGCCGAGCGGGGCGTAAGCGAAAGAGAATTTCTTGCTTCGACCTATTGGGTGGATGTAACGGATTACGCGGATACTTATGATGAGTACGTTAATTCGCGGCCGATCGCGGCTGTTATCATGCTTGATAACTACGATGAGCTTTTGAAAAACCTCAGCGAAAAGGATAAATCCGCGCTGCTTTCAAAAATCGATGACGAAATAAGCCGATGGACAGACGGCTGCGGCGGATATCTTTCAAAAGCCGACAGAGACAAGTATATTTTCATCTTTGAAGACAGATATCTTCGAAGCTTTATTGATGACAGATTTTCGATCCTTGATTCCGTCAGAAAGCTTACGGGCTCGGGCGGCGTTCACGCAACGCTGAGCATCGGTATCGGAAAAGACGGAGAGAGCATGGAGGAGCTGTTCCGGTTTGCTTCTCTCAGCACGGAAATGGCGCTCAGCCGCGGCGGTGACCAGGCCGTTATCAAAAACAAGTTCAATTTTGAATTTTACGGCGGACAATCCGCGGAAATCGAAAAACGCACAAAAGTCAAATCCCGTGTTATGGCAAACGCCTTCGGCGAATTATTGAGCGATGCGTCAAACGTCATCATTATGGGACATAAATACGCGGACCTTGACTGCATCGGCGCGGCGGCCGGTATATGCTGTGCGGCGAGAAGCAGGGGAAAAAGCGCAAAAATCGTGATAGATGCCGAAAACAATGCCGCAAAGCAGCTTATTTCGCGTATGCAGGCGACGGATGAATACAGAGATGTGTTCATTTCCGTGCAGGATGCGATCCTGTCCGCCGATAACCGCACATTGCTTGTCGTCGTCGATACAAACAGACCGGATCAGGTAGAATCGGAAACACTGCTTATTTCGTGCAATCATCTTGCGGTAATAGACCATCACCGCAGAGCGGCGAATTATATTGAAAATCCGGATCTGAATTTCCATGAGCCGTATGCGTCGTCTGCGTCAGAGCTCGTTTCCGAAATGCTGCAATATATCGTCGATCAGTCGGATATTATGGTCATTGAGGCGGCGGCGCTGCTTTCGGGAATCGTACTTGATACGAAAAGCTTTTCCATACGCACGGGAAGCAGAACATTTGACGCCGCTGCGTTTTTAAGAAGATCGGGTGCAGATACGGCGGATGTCAAAAAGCTTTTGCAGTCGGATATTGATTCGGCCATCGTGCGCTTCAATATTGTCGGAAATGCATCGGAATACCGTGAGGGTATTGCGATCGCTGCGTCAAACGCACAGGCAAACAGAGTAATTATCGCGCAGGCAGCGGATGAGCTTCTGAATATCGCAGGTATTACGGCGTCATTTGTGCTTGCCCTGACCGGGGATTCGGTGATATCCGTGTCCGGCAGAAGTATAGGAAATATTGATGTTCAGCAGGTGCTTGAACGGCTCGGCGGCGGCGGAAACAGGTCTACCGCCGGAGCGCAGCTTCCCAATATGACCGCAGACGAAGCGGAAAACAGATTAAAACAGGCTATTGATGAATATCTGGATTACAGTGCACAGGAATAAGGAGGAAACAAAATGAAAGTTATTTTACAGCAGGACGTAAAGGGACAGGGTAAAAAAGGGCAGACCGTGGATGTTTCCGACGGTTACGCAAGAAACTATCTGCTTCCGAGAAAGCTTGCCGTTATAGCAACGGTCG
This sequence comes from Candidatus Alloscillospira sp., assembly GCA_045600805.1. Lineage (GTDB taxonomy): Bacteria > Bacillota > Clostridia > Oscillospirales > Oscillospiraceae > Alloscillospira. The sequence continues at coordinate 12,297 of JAZRYQ010000193.1, forward strand.
ATAATATGAACGCCATGAAAATCAAAGAGAAGGCACGCCTTGCCCAGATAGAACGCGAAAAAGAAGGCGCGCGCGAAACAGCCGCAAAGCTTGAAGGGATCGTTGTGAAAATCGCCGCAAAATCCGGCGGAGCGGGTAAGCTCTTCGGCGCGGTGACCTCAAAGGAAATTGCGGATGCGCTTGAAAAACAGCATAATATAGTTCTTGAAAAGAACAAGATCGTGCAGGCAGAGCCGATAAAAACCTACGGCACATACGAAGTAAAATGCAAGCTCGGATATGAAATAAACGGAAAATTCACCGTTGTCGTGACAGAGGCAAAATAATCAAAGCAATAACGGCTTTCAGCAGAATGGAGATACTTTACTATGGATGAGCTTCTCGGAAAACAGATGCCGAATTCAAGCGAAGCGGAGCGCGCGGTCATAGGCTCGATGCTGATCGACTCGCGCTGTGTCGGTGACGTTTTCGGGGTACTGAAGGCGGATGACTTTTATTCCGAAATCAACAGGGATATATTTGAAACGATTTATTCGATGTTTAATTATTCCATGGTCATTGACGCCGTAACGGTGCTTGCGAAGCTGAAGGAGAACGGCCGCTCAAATGAGCGCATGACCGAGTATCTTCTTGAGCTTATGAATGTTACCCCGACCGCGGCAAATGTGATGGAATATGCTGCCATCGTCCGTGATAAGGCACTTTTGAGAAACATTGCCGAGGCGGGCGCCTCCATCAACGGTATGGCGATGGAGGGGATCGGCTCCGCGTCCGATATTCTCGAATCATCGGAGCAGAAAATCTATGCGCTGAGAAAGGACAGAAATGCAACCGGGCTCACGCCTGTTGCGTCTATCCTTGTAGATGTGTATGCGCATCTTTCCGCCGCGTCAAAATCAGGCAGCAATATACCGGGCCTGTCAACCGGGCTTCCCGACCTTGATAATGCGATCATGGGACTGAACAATTCTGACCTTATCCTGATCGCGTCACGCCCCGGCATGGGTAAAACAAGCATCGCGCTGAATATTGCGCTGCACGTTGCCAAGACCTCCGGCAAAACAGTTGCCGTGTTTTCCCTTGAAATGTCACGCGAGCAGCTCGCGCTGCGATTGCTTTCCTCCGAAAGCTTCATTCATAACAAAAAGCTTCAGACAGGCATGATGTCCGCTGCTGACTGGCAGAAGCTCGGCCTTGCCGCGGCGTCGATTTCGGCGGTCGATATGAGAATAAACGATAATCCGATGCTCACGGTCGCGGATATGAACGCGCAGTGCCGAAGAATACAGAATCTCGGACTTGTGGTCATTGATTATCTTCAGCTCATGCAGTCTGCGTCCGGCTCGAACAGTTACGCGGGTGAGAGCAGGACACAGGTCGTTTCCGATATCAGCCGTATGATGAAAATCATGGCAAAGGAGCTGAATGTGCCGGTCATATGCCTTTCACAGCTCTCGCGTGAAAACGAAAAAAGAAACAACAAGCGGCCGCTTTTGTCCGATTTGCGTGAATCCGGCGCTATCGAACAGGATGCGGATATCGTCCTTGCGCTTTACAGAGACGATTATTACAACAAGGAAACGGAAAACGGGAATCTCGCCGAATGTATCATTCTGAAAAACAGACGCGGCGAGACCGGAACGGTCGAGCTGCAATGGCTGCCCGAGTATACGACATATGCTTCCGTCGAAAGAGTGCACTCCGAAGATGAAATGTATTGATCCCGTAAAAAAACTGACAGCGTTTGCCGAAAAATTCAATATGCTGCCGCGTGGTACAAAAGTGCTTGCGGCGGTCTCGGGCGGGGCGGATTCCGTCTGCCTTCTGTATATGCTCACGGAGCTTTCCCAAACGCTCGGCATATCGGTCATCGCGGCGCATTTTAACCATTCGCTCCGCGGCGCGGAATCCGACCGGGATGAGGCATTTACGGAAAATGTCTGCAAAACGCTCGGCGTACCGTTTATAAGCGAGCGGGGAGACGTGCGCTCATATGCGGAAGAGAACGGACTCGGCACGGAGGAGGCGGCAAGAATTCTCCGTTATGCGTTTCTTGAACGAGCGCGCCTTACGCTCGATGCGGATAAAATTGCCACGGCGCACAATCAGGATGATAATGCGGAAACGGTTATAATGAATCTTGTGAGGGGCGCAGGCGAAGCGGGCGTCGCGGGTATTCCGCCCGTGAGAGGAAATATCATCCGGCCGCTATTGTGCCTTACGCGCACGGAGATAGAAGCTTACCTGCGTGATAAAAAGGCGGAGTTTGTGACCGATTCATCCAATCTCACGGACGATTACGCAAGAAATAAAATACGTCATCGGGTAATGCCGGTGCTGCGCGAAATTAATCCGCAGATGAGTGAGCATTTTTTGAATACATCACTGATATGCAGAGAAAACGAAGAATATTTATGTTCCGGGGCGGCTGAGTTTGTTGAAAAATACGCGCCTGACGGAGCGGCGGAGGCAGAAAAGATCCTTGCGCTTGAGCATGTGACGGCGTGCCGTGTAATACGCCTGATGGCGGGGAAAAATATAACAAATGTTCAGACAGAAGCGGTGCTTTCGCTTTTGAAAAGCGGAAAGAAAACGGGAAGAGTTGACCTTACCGGGATAAGCGCCTTTCTGTCACAGGGAATACTGACGTTTGAAAAAAAGATATCGGACGTTTTTTGTGAAAAAGAGCTGATACCGGGGAAAACATTGGAGCTTGGCGATCTCGGCATTTCAATAAGTTTTGAAAAAACCGTTTTTGATGATAATATTAACAAAAGTTTTACCGATTATCTATTCAAAACATCGGAAGTGTATGGTAAAATCATTGTCAGGTCGCGAAATACCGGTGACAGGATTCGGCTTCGCGGAACTGCGTGTACAAAAACGCTGAAAAAGCTTTATAATGAAAAACATATTCCGGAGCATAAGCGCGCGTCGGTGCCGGTAATTGCAGACGACCAGGGCGTGCTTGCGGTATACGGCGTCGGATGCAGCGCAAGGGGCGCTCCGTCTGCCGGAGATATTGTATACAGAATAACGATCAAGGAGATAAATAAAAATGATCAATGACGTTGAATATATCCTTTACAGTGAAGAGGACATCAAAAACAAGGTGGCCGAGCTCGGTAAAACGCTTACCGAAGAATACAAGGATAAAAATCCTGTTCTTATCGGCGTTTTAAAGGGGTGCTTTGTGTTTATGTCGGATATAGCCAGAGTGCTGGAAACAAAATGCACAATTGATTTTATGGTCGTTTCGTCTTACGGAAACGGAACATCCACGACGGGTGCCGTAAAAATCACAAAAGACCTTTCGCAGGATATCGAAGACCGTCATGTCATTATCATCGAGGATGTTCTTGATTCGGGCGTAACGCTTTCGTATCTGAAAAAATACCTTGCAAACCGCAAGCCGGCATCCATTAAGATATGCACGCTGCTTGACAAGCCGGAAAGAAGAATATCGGATATCAAGCCGGATTATTACGGTTTTGTATGCCCGGATGAATTCGTTGTAGGATACGGTCTTGATTATGCTGAACGCTATCGCAATTTACCTTATATCGGCGTATTGAAGCCGGAGATATATGCATAAAAGGAAAGAAGTGGTTAATTAAGTATGAAGCCTAAAAAAATATCACCGCGTGAAATAGGATTTTATATCCTTATTATCATCATAATCATAGGCGTTATTTATGCGCTGACAAATACGGTCGCGTCAAATGAGTATGAGATAAAGGATTATTCTGAGATACGCCGGATTTTTGCAAGCGATAATGTAGAGCGTTTCGACCTCGAGGATAATCTTCTGAAAATATCGCTCAAGGAGCCGTACGTCGTAGGAAACGATAAATATGACACGGTTTATCACGAGCTTTTTGATGTTGGCATTTTCTATTCCGATTGCAGGGAAGATATTGACAGGATCCTCGAAGAGCAGGATGAATTCAACTACAATTACAAAACGGGGATCAAATTCCCGTGGTGGGTTTCGATAATCCCGTATGCGATCATCATTATCGGCTTTATCATCGTATGGGTAGTGATGGCAAACCGCGCCGGTTTGGGCGGAGATAAGGGCGTTGCGAAATTCGGAAAAGCGAGAACACGTCTCGGAAGCGAGGAAAAGAAAAAAGTCACGTTCGCGGACGTCGCAGGCGCTGACGAAGAAAAAGAAGAGCTTGCCGAAATCGTTGATTTTCTGAAGCATCCGCAGAAATACACAGCGCTCGGCGCAAGAATACCGAAGGGTGTTCTGCTTGTCGGCCCTCCGGGTACCGGTAAAACGCTGCTTGCGAAAGCCGTTTCCGGTGAAGCGAATACGCAGTTTCTTTCCATTTCCGGCTCTGACTTCGTAGAGCTGTACGTCGGTGTCGGCGCTTCGCGTGTGCGCGATTTGTTCGACCAGGCAAAAAAGCTTGCTCCGGCCATTATTTTCATCGACGAGATCGACGCTGTCGGCCGTCAGAGAGGTACAGGTCTCGGCGGCGGACACGACGAGCGCGAGCAGACGCTCAACCAGCTCCTTGTTGAAATGGACGGCTTCTCGAATAATGAAGGCGTCATCGTCATGGCGGCGACAAACAGAGCGGATATTCTCGATAACGCGCTGCTCAGACCGGGACGCTTTGACAGACAGATTTATGTCGGCGTTCCCGATGTCAAAGGCCGCGAAGCGATTTTGCGCGTCCACGCAAAGGGAAAAATGCTCGGAGAGGACATCGACCTCAACAGCGTCGCAAGAGGTACGCCGGGCTTTACGGGTGCCGATCTTGAAAACCTGCTCAACGAAGCTGCTCTCTTAGCTGCCCGCCGCAACAAACGCTTTATCACGATGGCGGAGCTTGACGAGGCTTCCCTCAAGGTCATAGCCGGTCCCGAAAAGAAGAGCCGTCTTATTCCTGAAAAAGCGAGAAAGCTCACGGCTTACCA
>JAZRYQ010000194.1:0-3364 GCA_045600805.1 Candidatus Alloscillospira sp.
TGTGTATCATGCAAAAGTGCGATAGAGCCGTCATCGACCTGATCTAAAAACGCATTGTAAACTGCGTCAGGGTCAGAGGTCTGCCAGTCCTTCGTATCCATGGACCAGTAAAAGCAGGGTGTTTTTACAACGGAAAGGACATAGCTGTTGTAATCTCCGTAAGGAGGCCTGAGCATATAGTCACACTCAAAACCGAGCGCCTCATCGAATATTTTTTTGTTTGCCGCAAGCTGTGAGTGGATCTCTTCTTCGTTTAGCGATGTAAGCATCGGGTGGTCGTATGTGTGACTTGCTATCTGATGTCCGTCATCCCACATGCGTCTGACAAGGTCCTGATGATATTCGGATGAATACCCAACCAAAAAGAACGTACAGTGTGCTCCTAACGCTTTCAGCCCGTCAAGAAGCTTCTCCGTATTCGGAGAAGTCGGTCCGTCGTCAAATGTCAGCGCGATAAGCTTATCGCCTTCGGCGGCGGAAGCATTGGGAACAAGCGTTATCAATATTATCAAAGTAAAAAATACTGATAAAAATTTCCTCATGGCAATCCTCAACTCTTGTATGTAAATACTATGCTGTATTCCGGATGAAAATGACAGGGAAAAGAGGATAATATCAACATATATCGACAGAATTCGACATAAAAATGCAAACCGTACCTCAGCTTGATAGTTTATTAATACAGCAATGTATGATATCAGTATAGCACACCGATGTATAATTTTCAAACCTTTGAGCGCGTAAATTTTAAAATTTACGATAAAAATTCCCCTTTTTGCCAAACGGCAAAAAGGGGAATGGTGGATCCGGAGGGATTCGAACCCTTGACCTTACGGATGCGAACCGTACGCTCTCCCAACTGAGCTACGAACCCATATGCGATTAAACAGCTTTTACATTATAGCAGACACGTCAAAGCTTGTAAAGCTTTGATGCAAAAATAAATTAATACAAATTGTATAATTCGACAATATTCCGCAAAAAAGGTTGCAAATGATTATTTTTGACGGCGCAAAAACAGGCTTGTCAATACGAAAATATGTGACAAAATTGAAACGAATTTTCTGTTAAAAAGTCAAAATTTACACAGAAAAAAGGAAAAAATCCAGCCTCTTTTAATTAACATAATTCATATCCGCGCTATATCTACAAAAAGTTATGCACATTTTCCACAGGGTTATCCACAACGGAAAAATAACGATATTTCAATGTTTTTATTGATAATTGTAAATAAATAACAATCTTTGCAATTGAATTATTGTGTGTAAAATATAATGAATATGGTAAACATAATATGAAAAAGAAACGAAAAGGAAAAACTGTAGAGAATTATGTTGACAAGTTGAAAAGTACAGTTTTCGGATTTGCCGATTCACATATAAAACACCGGAAAAATCTTTTCTGATTTTTCCGGTGTTTTTATGAAAAACTTACAAAATTTCTTTGATTTTTGCGGCATACGCTTCTGCGATAGCGGCGTGTGCCTCCGGTGTGAGATGTACGCCTTCAAACGGAGCTGTCTGTGCAAACTTGCCGAGATCAATGTATTCACAGCCGTACATTTCCGCGACATGCTTGTACGCTTCTGCAAGACCTTCCGTTGTCTTTATCATTTCCGGTGTTGTAACGCCGTCCGGAAGGGAAAGCGCAGCCTTCCCAATCGGAACGGGAACCGCAATCAGGATTTTCGGCATCGGCATACCAAGATAGATCGCGGGATTCTTAGCGACCTTGATAAGTCTTGCAAGGCCCTGTGCGATATCGTTCGGGCGTGTATTGAAGAGCGGATGAGCGTCATTTGTCCCGAGCATAATGATAATTAGATCGAGCGGGATATGCGACTCTATGCAGGGCTGGAAATAATCTATACCGCATCTGTATTCACCGGTAGGATTGTTGAACACGGTCGTGCGGCCGTTGAGACCTTCCTCGATTATGCGGTACTCGCTGCCGAGCAGCTTTTGAAGTCTGCCTGTCCAGCGTGTGTCGATATCGTGTCTGCCGAAATTGCCGTGTACCCATTCGGGGTTTAAACCGTAAGTATTGGAATCCCCGAAGCAAAGTATGTTTTTCATATCAATACTCCTGTTATAAATCTTCTGATCTTGTTTCTTCGATGGACGCGACTGTCTCATCCTCCCAGTTCCATACACGGTCACCCTTCAGAACGCTTGCGTTCATGTCGTTTGACAGCATGACAAGGCTCGCGTTCGGAGCGCGCTTGCACATCTCGTAGAAGAATTCCGCGTCCGTCTTGCAGTTGTCAACGCACCATTCGGTGTCGATAAGATACTGACGCATGAAGTCAAGACATGTGTAATCAAACGGGGTGTTCGGCTTCGCGTGTCCGGGAATAACGATATCGGGATTGAGCGCCTCGATAAAGTCGATATCCTCCATCCAAAGCTTACGCTCTGCCTTGGAAACCTCACAGGTGAAGGGATGCGCGTCATTGAAGATGATATCACTGCCGTAAGCGACCTTGATGGACGGTATCCATACAAGCGTATTATAGCGAAGGTCACCCATGCGATTGAAGAAGATTTTTACGTCCTGACCGTCAACCTTGATCGTGTCACCCTCGATCGGCTGATATTCAACGGTCTTGTAGCACATTCTTGTCTTACCGATGATCTCCTCCCAGTGCTCGAGCTTATCGCAGAACTGCGCATTGATCGTGCGGCAAACGTCAGCCGGCGCGATGCATTTGACATTCGGGAACTGCTCTGCTATGTAAGCCGTGCCCCAGTAGTGGTCGGGATGCGCGTGCGTTACATAGATCGTTGTCAGATCGCGTCTTAAGTCCATGACCTCGGCTGCAACACGCAGGGCGTTCGGACGAGTCCACTGCGTATCAATGACGATGGCTTCCGTTTCGCCGTAAACGATGACGGAAGCGACGTTGAAGCCTGATTCTTCACCGATACATACCTTCACTTTGAGCTGACCTCTGCCGAACGAGAAGTCTCTGATTTCCATTGACATAAGAATTATCCTCCTGTGATTTTGTTTTCAGTATATATTGGAATTATAACAGAGAATAAACCTGTTGACAATTATTATTCATTATGAATTTTCAGATTTTTATACAATTATTACGAAAATGTCATCGGATACGAAGCTCCCAGAACGCGACAGCGCTTGCAGCGGCGACGTTGAGCGAATCGACACCGTGAGACATCGGTATGCGCACGGTGTAGTCACAGTCCGCGACGGTTTTGGCGGCAAGACCGTCTCCTTCGGTGCCGAGTATGATCGCAAGCTTTTTTTCCGAGGCAAGAAACGGCGCCCCGACGCTCACGGAATTATCCGAAAGCGCCATGGCCGCGGTCTTAAATCCGAGAGATGAGGGCATTTCAAGTCC
>JAZRYQ010000195.1:0-2068 GCA_045600805.1 Candidatus Alloscillospira sp.
TTTGATGATTTTGTTGAGCAGCTTGCCCGCGCGGATGTTACATATCTCTGTGAAATATACGCAGCGCGCGAGATAAACACGATCGGCATTTCCAGCCGTGATCTTTCGGACAGGATTCCCGGCTCTGAATATTTCGCCACATTTGAAGAGCTTGAGGATAAGCTTCGTAAAACCGCACGCAAGGGTGATCTGATACTCACCGTCGGCGCTGGAAACATTTACAGAGTCGGAGAGGTACTTGTAAAATGAACGACGAGGAAAACAACATTGTCAATGCGTCGGAAGACGGCGCAGAAGCTTCCGAAAAACTGAATTACGGCTTTGTTCCGGCTTCTATCCTGGCGGGGCTTGTCGGCCTGGCAGCCGCGCTGATCATCGTTTCGATATGTGCCGCGGTTTCCGGCGGAGACAGGTATTTTCCGTATATTCTGTTCCCGCTTTGCATCTGTCTTTTCACGAAGCTGTTTTCGGCACACACAGGCATAGCGGGAATCCTTATCACGGCTTTGTTTTCCGTGATCGGTCTATTCATAACACCCGCTTTTTCATATGCAATCAATTATTGCATAAAAGAGGAGATTTTCTTTCTCTCTTCCCCGCTCGTTGCTTTCTCTTCATTGGCAGAACATAATTTCTTCACGGATATTGCTCTGAGCGCCGACACGGTTTTTCCCGCCGCATTTATTGTGATCGGTATTCTGATAACATATCAGATATACAGATATTTTACTTTCATCAAAAATGACTGAAAAAGCGCGCTGCAAATTGAGCATTTGCAGCGCGAAAAATTTTATTTAAACAGTTCAGATCTTTTGATCTTATACAGTCCGTGTTTATTGCAGTAATAAAATATCGCGCTTATTCTTCCGATTTTAAAGCTTGCTTCTGCCATACCCTCCGGATAAAGCTTGACAATATTGAACGAATTATCATAACAGGCGGCGATAAACGAAATGTAATGCTCTTTTGTCATAGCATGGTCTATCGTTATATAAAACTCGTCCTCGATCTTTTCGACATTGAGCCGATGCTCATCGTCAGCCGTTTCCGCTTCAAGAGGCGGCAGCGTAATCCCGCAGCAGCTCACGAGGCTGTCACCGACACTGTATATCACATTCCCGCAGACCGGGCAAACATACAGTTTTGAGCGCAGCATATTGGCGCTCCTGTTCTTATTCATCACATTGACGCCTGACATAAGCTCAATGACCGATACGCCGAGAGCTTCCGCTATCGGCTCCACAAGTGTAATATCGGGCAGCCCCCTTCCTGTCTCCCATTTTGAAACAGTCTTATCGCTGATTTTCAGAATATCCGCAAGCTGCGTCTGCGTGAGCGCTTTTGCTTCACGCAGTCTTTTTATCATTGTTCCCGTTATATATTGGTCCATTTCTTCATCTCCGTATCGTTGATAAATCAACTATACCATCAAAGGCGCCGAATATCCACCTACTATCGGTAGAGTGCATTTTTCCAGATCTCCGTCAGCGTTTCAAGATTTACCGCAGCGTTTGCAGGACTTGTTGACGGCAGTTTTTCGGCTTTTTTACCTGTATTCGGGTAAATATGCTTCATGTAAAGGGTATACGCTTTCGTGCCGTTGCAGAAAATGCGCTCGATTGCCATAAGCTCGGGAATTGACGCTATATCATTCGGCACAACATTTTTGATGCTTGTATCCGATGAGCCTTCGATATCACAGGAGGCTATCACGTCCCAAAGGGCGATGTGATGCGAAAGCAGCAGCATCTTTTTTTCTTCGGCCGTTTCCGGCATTTCACATTCAAATATTCCCGCAAGTACTCGCCAGAATCTATTTTGCTTGTGTGCATAGAAAAACTGCGCCTCCCGCGATTTCACAGACGGAAAAGAGCCGAGGATGAGTATCCTCGACTGCTTATCATATACAGGTGGAATATTATGTACTGTCATAGCATACCTCACGCGATAAACAGGATAAACGCAACAACGAGCATGACGATACCGGATATTCTGTTTACAACAAGCGCCGCATCCGACGGTTCGGCGTTTCTGAATTTCCAGCCGCTTTCAAGCTTCCATGCTGAAT
>JAZRYQ010000196.1:0-2834 GCA_045600805.1 Candidatus Alloscillospira sp.
GGGATATGAAATTCCGTACAGTCCGGATGAATGTGTGAGCTGCAGTCTTGCCGGATGCGGCGGTTGGGATGAATTTGCTCAGGGCGACCGTAGGATCGGATATTTCAAATGGACCGAGGAGTTCTCTCCCCGTCCCGGTGATATTGTCCTGTTTGACCGTGTGTTCAACGGACAGGAACACGACCATATCGGTATTGTATTGGAAGCATCGGACGATCAACTCATCACCGCTGAGGGGAATGTGGGTAACCGGTCTCAAATTGTCACCCGAAACTGCCGCGATCTGATAAGAGCTTTTATTCGGATCCCGGATGGATTTAAGTACACGGAGTAACAACTCATATGCACGGCCCGGAGCATCATATTATGGTTGGATCCGCGCTGCTGTAAGCGCGATTCATTCCTTTCCATTCTTGCAGCAGTTGAATTTGTGAAGGAACATTTCAATATTGAAATGGCGTGTCAAAATGTTGTCTGTGAGTATTCATCTCAGAACAACCAATGTATCGGAAAACGCTGTCCGTTTTCAAAAGTGAAACAGAGAGTTAAATAATAACTTGACAGCGAAGCAGCCGTTTACACGATTGCATCGTATAAACAGATGAAACAAAGAAAGGAGCGAAATGCCATGAAAACGAAAGAAGAACTGAACGCACTCAGAGAGGAAATCGATACCCTGAATAAAAAGCTTGCGGAACTGGACGAGGAAGAGCTTGCACAGGTGGTCGGCGGAATGAAGCAGAAGCTCATCCCGAAGGAGTTTCCGATCGACGAAATTCTCTCGTCAGATTCTATGGTTCTCTGATTTGAAGATTAAACTGAAGTTAGTTTTTTCTAAAGAATAATATTTACTCAGGCCCGGTGAGAAATCATCGGGCTTATTTTTTTCGCTCATTATGACCGGAAACGGTTTGCGCCGCTTTCCGGTTTACTTTTATGGGAATTTGAGTTATCATTCAAATAACAATTGTAAAGGTGACTGAAGATGGTTATTATCATTACGGGGGCGACCCATACCGGGAAGACAAGGCTGGCACAGCTGATGATGGAAAAATATCACTATCCGTATCTTTCGGAAGATCATCTTAAAATGGGACTGATCAGAAGCGGCTATACAGATCTGACACCGGAAGATGACCGTGAAATGACCGGGTATCTGTGGCCTGTCATTCGGGAAATGATCAGGACTGCAATCGAAAACGGACAGAGTTTTATTGTAGAGGGCTGTTATATTCCGTTTGACTGGAAAACGGATTTTACCGATGAATACCTGGCTCATATCAGTTACATCTGTCTCTGCCTGAGTGAGCGCTACATCGATGCGCATTTCACGGATATCAGACAATATGCGTCCTGCATCGAAAACCGTATGGATGATCCGGATTGCACGGCAGAATATATCAAACGCGAAAACCGCTATTATGAGGCGGGCTGCAAAGAATCTGGTCTGGATGTGGTATTGATTGAAAAGGATTATGTTGAAACTGTGGCCGGGATGTGCCTGAACCGGTGAAAACATTTGAAAACGGTATGTTTGATACGGTTTATAAGTGGAAGTAATCGGTCCTCAAAAAGAAGGCAAAGATGCACTGATTTTTGAGTCCATCGGGGTTTACATAAGTTACCGCGATATTACACTTAAGGATCGTGAAAAAAGCTTTCTTCACTCGATCAATAGTTCTTTAAAGGTAAATGAAATGAAAACAAATACAGGCACAGTGAACATGACGACGGGCGATCACAAAAAGCTGATTCTGTCCTTCGCGCTCCCGATTCTGTTCGGGCATTTATTTCAGCAGTTCTACAACATGGCGGATTCCCTGATCGTCGGGAATCTGGTAGGGGCGCAGGCGCTGGCTGCCGTAACTTCCACGTCCTCTCTGATCTATTTATTTATCGGGTTTTTTATGGGCTTTTCCAATGGCGCCGGCATCGTTATTGCCAGAACCATCGGTCTCGGCGACCGGAAGGCCACCGGGAAAGCCGTCCATACTGCAGTATGTGTAGGAATTTTCAGTTCAATTGTTCTGACCATTGGCGGACTTCTCCTCGCCCCTGTTCTTTTAAAAGTCATGGATACGCCGGATGACATTATTGCTCAGGCGAAAACCTACCTTATGATCTATTTCGGCGGCGCTTCCGGCATGGTCATGTACAATACCTTTACCGGAATCCTTCAGGCCGGGGGCGATTCGAAGGACCCGCTGAAATATCTGATCATCAGTTCCGTTCTGAATGTTGTCCTGGACTTTGTTTTTATTGCATTTTTCAGGATGGACGTCGCCGGTGCCGCCATTGCGACAGTCATTTCGCAGTTCTTTTCTGCCTTCCTGGCGCTTCGGAAGCTTCTCACGATCGACGATGCCATCCGTGTGATTCCTTCCGAGATTCGTGTGGACCGCAGTGTGCTCGCGGACATTATTCACAACGGGATGCCGACCGCTCTGCAGGGATGTGTCATAGACCTTTCCAATGTACTGATTCAATCCTATATCAATTCCTTCGGTTCTGCGGCCGTCGCAGGGGTCGGCGCTTATTCCAGAATCGAAGGCTTCGGCTTCCTGCCGGTTACCGCTTTCTCGATGGCGCTCTCAACCTATATTTCTCAAAATATCGGCGCGGGAAAGCCTGACCGCGTGAGAAAGGGCATGTTCTTCGGTCTGGCTGCGGGCGTTGCCTGTGCGCAGCTTGCAGGTTTGGGATTTGTTTTCTTCGGCAGAGCGCTGATCGGACTGTTTGTCCGTGAGCCGGAAGTCATTGAGATCGGATATGAAAGAGCAAGGATCTGCGGCTTTTTCTATTCTCTGGTAGCGTTCTCTCATCTGGCGTCAGCT
>JAZRYQ010000197.1:0-2390 GCA_045600805.1 Candidatus Alloscillospira sp.
GCATATCCACCGCCTGCCCTTGTTCGATTGCACGCCAAAGATTTTCGATTGCCTGGTCTGCTTCCCGAATAGTTTTTTTCAGTTCGCGGACGGTCAGATTGTCCGGATCTTTGCTGCATTCTTCGGCGACTTTCTTGGCGATGAATTCTATCTTTTCCGGCGTCAACAGCTTTAGGCATTCCGCAACAACACGGTCTTCAATATACTGCTTGTTGACGATCTTCTTATGGCATTTCTTTTTCTTCGCCTTTTTGCAGGCATAGTAATGATATGCTCTGCCGGATTTTCCAGTGCCGCCGTAACCGGTCATCATTTCTTTACAGTAACCGCAAAACAGTTTCGTGGTCAGTAGATATTCATTTTCGCCGTGGGTGCGGGCCGGTGCATTTTTGTTTTTGTTCATGATGTCCTGTACCCGGTAAAACAAATCATCGTCCAGAATGCGAGGCATTCCTCCGGGCTTCTCCATTCCGTTATAAATATAAACGCCGATATAGCGCTTATTGCTCAATAGTCTGCTGAGACTGTTTGGACTGAATTCTTTTCCCAGGGAGGTCTTCACTTTTCGCCGCTGCATATCACGGATGATATCCGCTTTTGTTTCGCCGCTTGCATACCGTTCGAATATCTCGCGGACAATGGCAGCCTCATCAGGATCAACATAATAGGTTCTGTCTGGGGCAACCTTAAATCCGAGTCCGGGGTTGCTGCCGTTTGATAGGCATTTTTCGGCGTTGATTTCCATACCGCGGTGTATCTTCTGGGAAAGCTCGGCGGAGTAATACTCCGCCATGCTTTCCAAAACGCCTTCCACCAGGATGCCGGAAGCGTCATTTGAAATATTTTCCTTAGCAGATAGAACGCGGACGCCGTTCTTTTTCAGTCTCGCCTTGTTGATTGCGCTGTCGTATCGGTTTCTCGCGAAACGGTCGAGCTGGTACACAAGGACACCTTCAAAGGTATGCTTGTCACTGTCGGCAATCATTCTTTGGAATTGAAGACGATTATCGGTTGTGCCGCTGATGGCTCGGTCTATATATTCTCCGACAACGGTATAATCGTTGGCGGCGGCAAATTCGTAGCAGACTTTTAATTGTCCTTCAATGGACTGCTCCGTTTGACTATGACTTGAAAAACGGGCATATATGACAACGTTCATCTGTTTTCCTCCCATAGTTTCTGCTGTAAATCATTATAGTGTTTCATCCTTTCTAAATCGAATTTGTGAAAATGCCGCCCGGCACATTCGAAAAATGCACCGGGCAGCAGGTATAGTTTACGAATACTCAGGGTGCTTTTTCAGCCACTGAGCATAATATTCTTTTCCCTCGTCGCTCTGATAGAATTTTACAATTTCCGGGGCAAGGAATTTTGCAAAAGATATCAGAAGCTCTTCGGGAAGTTCCACAGAGGTGCGCGCAGTGTTTTCTTCATTGGTCATAGGCGCACCTCATCTTTCTCGGTCCCGCTGTCGGTGAAGATAGCGAGTGTAATAATCAGCGGCTTTCACAAGGAAATCTTCGGTCTGTTTGACGGTGAAGCCATCCGGGATAATGTCCCGCAGACGCTCCACCGGGACCTTTATCGTCTCGCGCTGATTTGCTTTTTCTTCGGATAGTGTCTTGAAAATCAGGTACTTATCCAACGCCCCGTCCTTGTAATACTGGTGCAGATGCCAGCTTTGTGAGTAGGACGGCGTGCAATCGTACATTTTGCACTGCTCCAACACATCGTGCTGAAACTGCTCCGGCAGGAACGAAAGCTCCACGCCGACGGACAAGGCGATCTTTCCCTCGTCCATCATCGTGAGCAGTTCGGGAATGAGATAAGTCAGGCGGATATACCGCTGTATCTGCGCACGACTCTCGCCGCTGTCAGCACCGAGAACTTCATCGCTCCTTTGCTTCGTCTCAAGTTGAGACGAAGTGCCCTGATGCTTGATTGCATCGTATTTCATCTTGTACGCAAATGCCTTTTCAGACGGCAGAATATGCTCCCGGTGCAGGTTGCTGTCCACCACGGCAATGGCGGCGGCATCCCGGTCGAGGGCATAAATAAAGGCAGGTACTGTTTCCAGCCCTGCCTTCTGCGCGGCGTGTAAGCGGCGGTGTCCGCTTACGACCTCATATTCATCTGCAGTGTTTTCCATTGGTCTTACAATAAGCGGCGAAAGAATACCCTGCGTCTGAATGCTTTCGATCAGCGTATTCATTTCCTCGTTATCGAGTACCTTGTAAGGATGCCCCTCAAAGGGGTGTAATTTCGATACCGGAATGGCTACCGGCGTATTCATCGTGTTTTTCATCGTTCATAATTCCTTTCTTTCTTTTTGGTTGTAATATTGGTTTCTTCATAGGCGGTCTGCTGCGGGACTTCACGCCCGGCGGCCC
>JAZRYQ010000198.1:0-4571 GCA_045600805.1 Candidatus Alloscillospira sp.
CGCTTCGCGGAGTAACTCTGCGAGACTTTGTATACAGTCTGAACAGCCCGTAAATGGGCTGCTTTTTTGTTTTTTGACTTGACAATTTTTGTATTTCGATTATAATAAAATTCGATATATATAGAATTATAAGGAGGCAGAAAGCATGGAAGCTGTCATTGAGGTCAGAGATTTAAAGCGGGAGTACACGACGCGCAGCGGTTTTTTCAAAAAGGAGAAACGTGTCGTCAAGGCAGTTGACGGCATTTCCTTCGCTGTGCAGCGCGGTGAGATCTTCGGGCTGCTCGGGCAGAACGGAGCCGGAAAAACAACAACGATCAAAATGCTGACAACACTGCTCGCTCCCACAGACGGAATATGCAAGGTTCTTGGTTACAACACCTTCGGCGAAGAAAAGCATATTCGGGCGAGGATCAACTTCATCTTCGGCGGTGAAATGGGCGTGTATCGGAGACTGTCCGCAAGAGACAATCTTCGATACTTCTCAAACCTTTATCTGATCCCGCGCAAAGAGCAAGACGCCCGCATTCAACAAATACTGGAGCTTGTCGATCTCTCGGAGCGTGCGGATGATCTCGCCGAGACCTATTCCAAGGGAATGATCCAGCGGCTGCAGATCGCGCGCGGGCTCATCAATGAGCCGGAGATCCTATTCATGGACGAGCCGACTGTCGGACTTGATCCTGTGGGTGCAAGAATGCTGCGGGACATTATCCGGCGGCTGAAAGATACGGGAAAAACCGTTTTGCTGACCACCCATAATCTCTCGGAGGTCGAGGAGCTCTGCGACAGGCTCATTATCATCAACAAAGGGAAAGTCATTGCCGGCGGAACGCCGGCTGAGATCAATGGCAGCTCCGAAACGCTGGAAGATGCCTATGTGAAGCTCGTCGAGGGGGTATTATCATGAATATTGCCGTGGTAACCAGTACAATGCGGCTGCAGATGAAGCAGTCGTTTGCCCGTCCCATGTTTCGCTTTTGCCTTATCGCCAATCCCATCCTGAACACGATTTTGCTCTATGAGATGTACCGCAGCTCCGGAGAGGAGAACTTCATGGCCTATGTGGTATTGGGAGCTGGGTTGATGGGACTGTGGAGCTGTATCTGTTTTTCCTCCGCAGGCGACATTAACCGTGAACGTTACAGCGGTACACTGGCTCTGATTTTTGCTGCGCCGGCACAGTTCCCAACGATCATTCTCGGAAAAATTATCGGCAATACGCTGATCTCTCTGCTGACACTCTTCATTTCTCTCGCAACCGCGGTCGTCTTGTTTCAGATCCCGCTGACTTTGGAAAGCCCGCTGTATTTTCTGATTGCATTGCTTGCGGCGATCGCTGCATTCGTTGTAATTTCATCGGTGATCGCGTGCCTTCTGACGCTTTCGCGCAAGACGGAACTGTATATGAATTGCATTGAATTCCCCATGATTCTGCTCTGCGGCTTTGTTTTTCCGATGTCAGTTCTGCCAAAAGCCGTGCGTATGATCGGCTATGTATTGTCGCCCACCTATGCCGTGGAGCTTCTCCGCATGTCTGTGAGGGGCGTAGTCGATACGGCATTATATTGGCAAAAGTTCGGTATCCTCATGGGACTGACCGTGGGGTATGCGATCATATCCGCATTGCTGTACCGGAAAATCGACCGGCGCGTGCGCATTGCGGCGACTTTGGAGGTGGCATGATGCTTCGACGTTTTTTCAATCAGGCATATCTGTATCATAAGGGACGCCGTGCGGCGTTTGAGGCAGAGGAATTCGTTCTTCTGCAGATCGGATATCCGCTGGTCACGTTAATTTTTTACTGTCTGATCGCTTCTTTCAGCTTCCGAACAACGAATCTGACAAGCTGGGTCATCGGCAACGCCTTTCTGCTCTGTACCAACACCTGCATTTTCGGTCTCGGCAATATCTTTGTCGGAGAACGGTACTATGGGCGTCTTCGGTCGATCATCACCGCCCCCTGCGCCAAATTGCCGCTGATTCTTGCCAACGGACTGTTTCCCGCATTGTTTGCTGTCTGCGCCTCGGTGTGCGGGTTTATTGTCGGTTCATTGATATTTGACGTTAGCTTTTCGCAAGTCAATCTCGGTCTTGCCGCGCTGACGGTCTTCTGCGCGATGGCATCGGCGACCTGCTTCGGGCTGTTCATTTCCGCGTTTGGACTGATGAGCGACAGTATGCACCTGATTTTGAACATAATCAGTTATCTGATGATGATCTTCACAGGTGCGGAGTTCCCGATATCACAGCTCCCGCCTGTTGGCCGGGCAGTCGCACAGCTTATGCCTCTGACCAAGGCGATTTCCGCAATGAATCTGCTGTTTGAACCGGAGCATGGGCAATTCTGGACTTGGCTGCTCGCGGAGCTTGCTACCGGAGCAGTATATGCACTTCTGGCGTGGGCAATATTTGGCTTTGCGGAACGCAGCGCCCGGCGCAGCGGGCGGTTTGATATGTTCTAAGTAAGAAAAAAAGCGAATCCGAACGATCCCAAAACGGGAAACAAGTTCGGATTCGCTTTTTAATTTCAGATACAGTATCAGATTTTTATATACCATTTTTTCCATGACAGCATAAAATAGAGAGGCTCCTCACCACTGGAACTTAATCCGGTGTTGGGGAGCCTTGTTGCTTATTTAATCATTTCAAGTGTGATTTCTTCAATGTTAGCAATTTTACTCTCGGATACAGACGCATCATCTGCAATTCTAATAATTGGATTGTCATGGTCATATTGGTATTTGCTATTCTCCATATAAGACATAATCCTCATAGCTATTTGTACCAGTAGATAGTCTATCTTCTCATCATTTACGAGGTCGTCTCTATCATCAAACATGATTTCATCAATTGTCATTTTATAAGTGAAACAATAGTATTTACTGTTTTCGCAATACCTCTCCTTCAGTCCATCAATCGAAAGATATCGTGATAATACGTCAATGAATTCTGGCCCACCATATAATTGTCTTGTATATGAATTCCTCATCAGTTGGTCTCGAAGTGCAAAACCATTAAAGCAATAATCTTCTCTACCAGTATTGTATCCAAGTCGACTTCTCAAATAGCAAACATCAGATTCAAATGTATCTTCTAAGGAAATCTCATTGTCATTGAACACTATTGTCGGATGGCCATCTATCTCGATAAAAGTTATTCCATACTGTCTGAGAAATGTACTTATTGGCGATTCTTTTAACAACAGTGATTTTAAGTTATCACTGGATTTATCCTCGATAGAACCGTTTAATCTTCGCGTTAAATGATATACATAAATTTCATCTATCTGCTCTACCGGTTGTAAATCTGAAAAAATAGACAGAAGTTCCTCTTCAAAAATATTAATATTAAATGCCCATCTATTTTTCTGAGCTTTATTAGCAGCATAATCTATATACTGGAAAAGTTCATCTTCTGTAATATCTAAGTATGATGCAAGCGAAGCAATCATACTTTCTTTTGTTCTTGTATCAATAAGCAATTTACTTCACTCCTTCCATAACATCTAATCCACTGCCTGCTATACAGCCAATAGTCGAGTTGCCGGAATAGACATCATCTAAATCACTCACTCAAATTGAGTTTGCACCCTAGATAACATCTATCCTAGTGCCACAACCCACGACATCTAATCCACAGCCCAAACCCTCTGACCGTTTTTACAGTAGATATGTTTCAATATAAGAATTACGGACTTTCATGAGCTATTGCCTAATCTCAAAAAAGCCCGTAAATACGCTACTTTTCGCTATTTATTTTTCTTTCCTAGACATCAAGCAGACCGTCTCCACATGTTCTGTTCTCGGAAACAAATCATACGCTTCGGCGCGTTTGGCTTCGTAACCGTGAGAGGCGAATATTTTTAAATCGCGGGCAAGTGTCGATGGTTCACAGGAGACGTAAACCACACGCCCAGGGCACATTTTTGCAATTATTTCGATCACGCTCGCGTCAAGCCCTTTTCGCGGCGGATCCACCACAACAACGTCGGGCTTGACGCCCTTATCCGCAAGTGTTTTCGCAGCGTCTGCGGCGTCGGCACATATAAACTCCGCATTACGGATCCCGTTATTTGCAGCGTTCTGCACCGCGTTTTCAACAGCCTGCGGCACGATTTCCGCGCCGATCGCGCTTTTTGCCTCGCGTGCAAGGCGCAGCGTTATTGTACCCGTTCCGCAGTACAGATCGAGCACGGTCTTTGTCTTATCAAGCTCTGCATACTCGGCTGCTTTATCGTAAAGCTTCTCCGCCTGATCGCGGTTTATCTGGAAAAACGCGCGCGGAGAAAGCGCAAAGCGCAGGGAGCAAAGCTCTTCTTCAATATGGTCTTTTCCCCAAAGTGTTATGAACTCTCCCGCAAGCACCGTATTTCCGCGCGTTTTATTGATATTTATCACAATGCTTACGGTCTCCGGACAAGCTTTTCGTATTTCATTTACGAGCTTATCCGTGTATTCCGGCATTTTTGCAGCTACGACCGTCACCTGCCCCTCGCCCGTTTTAAAGGCGTATCTTGCAAAAATATGGCGTACACAGCCCGATGCGTCCGCCTCGTTATACGGTGATAT
>JAZRYQ010000199.1:0-12911 GCA_045600805.1 Candidatus Alloscillospira sp.
ACGCCTTCAACGGAAATCGTCGATTCCTTATTGATGCCTTTTACGAGCTGCATCATTTCTTCGCTCTCGACAACAAGCTGCGTCGTACCGTAAAAGTCACGCAGAACGACAAACGCAAGATTGCCGCTTACCTCGCGGACATTTTCCATCCAGCCGACGAGCTTAACCGGCTGACCGACGTTTTCGATTCTCAGCTCATTGCAGTTATGTGTACGTGATTGCATTAACATATCCATTATCTCCTATTCAAATAATCGGCTCTTTGATCGGCTGTATTTCGTCTGCCGCTTTTATCGTATCGCGTATTCCCGCTGCTATCATGGCGGGCGAAGCCGTTGTCTGCTGGCCTGTGAGCATATTTTTCGCGGTCACCTGACCGTTTTTGATCTCGTCCTCCCCGAGAAGCACGACAAACGGCACGTGAAGCTTGCTTGCATACGACATTTTCTGTTTGAATTTCTTTTTCTCGCACTGAAGCTGCGTTCTCACACCGAGCTCGCGGAGCTGCGTTGCAAACGAAATAGCCGGCGCATAGTCGTCTGTCATCGGGATGATCAGCGCATCGCACGGTGCGGCGCTCATTTCCGCATTGAGATACCCCTGATCCTCGAGCACGAAGAAAAGCCTTGTAAGACCGATGGAAATGCCGACGCCGGGAAGCTTTTTATCGGTATAGTATTCGGCAAGATTATCATACCTTCCGCCGGAGCAGATCGAGCCGATTTCGGGATGGTCTTTCATCATCGTTTCATATACCGTACCGGTGTAATAATCAAGTCCTCTTGCAATCGTGAGGTCTATCATGAAATTCTCGTCCGGAACGCCGAAGGCAGACATATATTTTGCAACCGTTTCAAGCTCTTCGATACCGAGGTCGAGCATTTCATTTTTTCCTCTGTACTCATTGAGCGCTTCAAACGGCGTAACGCCCCGTTCTGCGCTTGTGATAAGCGCAACGACCTTTTGCGCCGTGTTTTCGGCAAGACCTATCTCGCCTGTCAAAAGCTCCGTGACTTTTTCTGCGCCAATCTTCTCAATCTTGTCGATGGTCCTCATCACATCGCCGGACTTCTCGCCGATGCCGAGAAGCGCAAAAAATCCGTTCAGCACCTTGCGGTTATTGATGCGAATGACAAAATTTTTCAGTCCGAGCGCATTGAACGTTCTGTAAATAATGCTCGGGATCTCCGCCTCGTTCATGATATCAAGACTTCCGTCACCGATCACGTCAATATCCGCCTGATAAAACTCGCGGAATCGTCCGCGCTGTGCCCGCTCGCCCCTGTAAACCTTTCCTATCTGGAATCTTCTGAACGGGAATGTCAGGTTTGCGTAATTGAGCGCGACATACTTTGCAAGCGGCACTGTCAGGTCAAAGCGAAGCGCCAGATCGTTATCGCCCTTTGTAAAGCGGTAGATCTGCTTTTCGGTATCGCCGCCGCCTTTTGCAAGTAGTATCTCCGAGGACTCGATGATCGGTGTATCCAGCGGAGTAAACCCGTACAGAGAATAGCTTTCGCGAAGCTTTTCGAGCATTTTTTCAAAATAAATCTGTTTATCCGGCAAAAGCTCCATAAAGCCGGACAATGTACGCGGTTTTATTCTTTCCATTACTTCCTCCTGTAAAAAAACAGCCTTTCATCCCTTGCTATTGGGACGAAAGGCATATAACTTTCGTGGTGCCACCCAATTTCAGCGCAAAGCGCCCTTGAGTATTCCGTTCGGCAGGAAAACGCCGTTGCTCGCGGGATGTCTTGGGGTTATACATGTCAAGCGGTTTCAGCATTTCCGCTCTCTCTGTGGACAAAATAGGACCTTACTCTTTCCCGGTCAATGCAATATTCATTTCTTCTTCGGATTGACTATATCGCGCCAGTCAAGGTCTCCACGCTTCAGGCCCTGTACCAGGACCTCAGCAGTCGCAACATTTGACGCGAACGGCACGTTATGCTTATCGCACAGTCTCGCAATTTCGTTGACATCCTGATTATCGCCCTCATCCGGGTCACAGAAAAACAGGACAAGGTCAATTTCATTATAAGCGATCCTTGCGCCGATCTGCTGGTCACCGCCCTGCTTGCACGACAGATAATTCGTGATTTTAAGTCCTGTCGCTTCCGCGACAAGCTTTCCCGTCGTATTTGTTGCGCAGACGGAATGGCTTGCGAGGATCCCGCAGTACGCTATGCAGAACTGAACCATCAATTCCTTTTTTCGATCATGTGCGAGCAATGCTATTTCCATTCATATCCCTCCTATTGGTAAGAGTTATATTGACAGGGGAATTTCTTCCCCGCATAACCTTCTTGCTGTTCTCAAAAAGCCCTGCGCCGCTCTTCCTCTGCTGTACAAAACAAGCGGCGTTTCAAAATTCGCGGCAAGGCGGACATTCTTATCCGTGCGGACGATCCCGATAAGCTGCGCCCCTATCGTATCGATCACATTATCTACCGTTGTTCCGACTTTTTTGTATATCTCCGGCTCTACCATATTCACAAGAAGCTTTATGTCCTTGATCCCGAGCTTTCTAAGCTCCATACCGACTGTTCCGCCGTCACGCATACTGGAAGCATCACCGGTCGCGACGATGACGGCGGTGTCTGCCCGGCTTGCGGCAAAACGGAAACCGTCCGAAATGCCTGCCGGCGCGTCGATCAGGATATAATCAAATTTTTCTCTGAGTGTTTCAAAAACATCCGACGCAGTATCCGCGTCGTATTCATTTGTATACGTCGGCATGGCGCCGAGAAAATACAAGCCGTTTATTTTCGGATGCTCAATGCACGCTTCTTCAACGCTCATACCGCCAAACAGATGGCTCAAATCGGACACGGCATGAGAAGAAAGCCCCAAAACGATATCGAGATTTCTCAGTCCCATATCGCAGTCAATACACAGGACTTTTTTGCCCATTGCCGCCATGCATGAGCCGAGAGCGCCTGTTGCGGTCGTTTTTCCGGTGCCGCCTTTTCCCGATACAATGGCAATGATTTTTCCCATTTGCTCCTCCGGATAAGTATACCAGTGATTCTTCATTCATTATACACACACATACAGCAGTATGCAAGCCGTTTTTCCTTGTTTTGCTCAGCCGAGAAGGGTATTCTCCGGCACAATACTTACGCTTTTCGCTCTGTCACTGAAATAGTAATCGAGAATATCTCTCGCGATCGTCATAATCGTCGCACCGGCATGGCCCTGTTCAACGACAATGGCAATGGCAATTTCCGGATCATCTGCCGGAGCATAGCACACAAACACGCCGTTGTTGGCTGACGTATCGGACTGAACGGTACCAGTTTTGCAGGCGACCTTTACGGGATAGTAACCGAAAACCGTGTACGCCGAGCCGCCGACACCGGAAACAGCCTCCATGCCTTCCTGTAAGATTTCAACATACGCTTTCTCCACCGTTGTAAAATCATAGGCAAGCTCCGGAGAATTCTCAAATATGACCTCGGAATAATCTCCGCTTTTTACGGAATCAATGATCGTTACCTTGTTTCTGACGCCGCCGTTTGCTATGGTCGCGGCATAATTGGCAAGCTGTAAGGGGGTTGCCATATTATACGCCTGTCCTATCGCGCCGAGGATGCTGTCTGCTATATACCATTCTTCGCCGATCACCGTTTCCTTGTATTCCGGCGTACCGACAACGCCCTCGGAATCTCCTATCTCAATGCCGGTGCTTTGACCGAAGCCGAATTTTCTTGCAGCCGACGCAAGGGATTCCGCTCCCACGGTGTCGCCGATCGTATAGAAGAAATAGTTGCAGGAATACCGCAGAGCATCGACAATATTAAGCGGGCCGTGGCCGCCGCCCGTCGTTGAATAGATCCAGCATCGCGGCAGGAATCCGACGTCTTTGTACTTTTTGAAAATACCTTCGTCGTTGATCGTCGTGCTCTTGGTTATCATGCCGGTATACAGTCCCGCAAAGCCCGTGACCATTTTAAAGGTCGAGCCCGGGTTGTATGTTCCGCGCGTTACCCTGTTGAACAGAGGATTTCCGCTGTCATTGATAAGCTCGGAATAATTATCATAAAACGTACTGATATCAAATGTCGGGTACGAGGCAAGGGCCAGCGCGCTGCTGTTTTTAATATCCAGCACCGCAACAGCGCCGCCTTTGATGATCTCGTCATCTTCTCTTGTTTCGTTCAGCGTGTCGATCATATTTTCAAGCGCTTTTTCCGTAGCCTCCTGCACACCGATATCAAGGGAGGAATAAATATGATACCCCTGCTTGACCTCTTTGACTATTTCGGTATTGATGATCGCGCGCGTATCCTCCGAGCGCGTTACCTTCAGGACACCGTCTTCTCCGTGCAGATACTCCTCAAATGCTTTTTCAAGACCGTCTTTTCCTATGTCCTTGTTGATGGGATAGCCCAAATCCTTATAATACTCGTATTCATCCTCGCTCATCTTTCCGAGGTATCCCAGAATATGCGCGGCGTATTCGGTGTGATATTCGCGTGATGATCTTACGCCGACGATCACGCCCGGTATTCCGCGCTCTTCAAGCGCCGATATAAAATCCGTTGTCGCATTATCAGCGAACACATATTCGTCAAGTCCCGCGATGACTCTGAGCTCGAGCTCATATCGTATGCCTATCATCGTGCGGGCATCCTCGATCGGCACCGTGTAATCTATCCCGTAATGATTCTTTATCCAGACGATAAAATCTGTCGCGGTCATATTTTCATCCAGATTAAAATAATCAAAATACTGCGCAAGTCTGTTTTTCTGTGCCGCAGTCATCTCCTGGACGTATTCAAAAGGCGCCGTTTTCGTTATCGGAAAAGTGTCTGTATACTTAACACCGTACTCTTTTGCCGTATTTGCGACCTCGAGCAGAATATCATTCATATCATCAAGCTGCAAAAGCGTTGAGCGCGACAGCGTTATATAATGCGACACGACCGTCGAACACAAAAGCTCACCGTTCCTGTCAAGTATGGAGCCTCGTGTTGCCGGGATCGTCTCATTCGCCGTTATCGTACTGATCAGGTCTTCAGAGCCGCTTCCTTCGAGTATCTGAAGCTGATACATTTTGGCTACATATATCAATATCACTATACTTAAAATCACAAAAAGCGCGGCTATACGCCCTGTTCTCACAAGTTTTCGCATGTCAGTTCCTCTCAGCCTTTTTATGTCTTCTGTGTGATATGCGTTCTATGATCGGATACAGCGGTACGGCACAGACAAGGCTCAAAACTGTGTGAAGCAGCGCGGACCCTATCAGATGCCATACGGGTGCAGACATAAAAAACAGCAGGGAAAACATCTGAATAAACGCAGTAATGATAAGCATAACAAAATTCGAAAAAATATAAGAAACAAACCGTCTTGTAAAAAGTGTTTCCCCGAGCGCGCCAATAACGATCCCCAGTACCGTATAAACCACGGTAAACACCAAAAGCGGCTTCCCGACGGAAAGATCCATGAGTATCCCGGCAAACATGCCGAAAACACCGCCGTTTCCGCTTCCCTCAAAATGCGCGACACCGGCGACCGCGACGCAAAGCAAAAGCGGCACGGCTCCCGATTTAAACCACGGCAAAACAAGCCCCTGCAGAATGTAGAGCACAAGCAGCAAAATCCCATGCCGGACAATATTCATAATGATATCACGGCGCTTTGTTTTACTCACGCTTGCTCACTCCTCATTTCAGATTACCGAAATCGGTTATTACAAAAACATTGAAAGCATTTGTCAGGTCTGCCGCCGGTGTGATTTTTGCATATTCGCCGTATCCTGTCGGCTTCGGGCAGATCTCCGTTATATATCCGACAAGCAGGCCCTCCGGAAATACGCCGCCTTTGCCGGAGGTCATGACCGTATCTCCGTTGAGCACATAATTCAGATCGTTTATATAATCAAGGCTTAATAAGCCCTCCTTCATCAGCATATAATCGCCCTTTGCCGTGGCAGCGCCGCCGACATTGTCAAGCAGCACACTCACGGAAAACGACGGGTCAATGATCGACGCGCAGACACATGAATTTGACGAAACAGTCTGCACGATCCCGACGACCTCGCCCGTTGCGGTGATGACGCTGTCGCCCGCCTCGATCTCCGAATTGGCGCTTCCCTTGTTTATCGTAAAGGTCGCTTCCCAGTTTGACGAGCTCCACGATATGATCGAAGCCGAGTCAAACACATAATCGGTATGATATGTCGCAAACCCTAAAAGGTCTTTCAGGCGCTTGTTTTCCTGTTCAAGCTTTTCAAGCTCTCTTGCCTCCTGGTTTGCGCCGGCGACCTCGGCGCGCAGCAGGGCGTTTTCTTCCTTCAGCCTGTCATAATCATGCATATATCCGTAAAGCTTCTCGCATACCTCGGCAATATTCGCGACCGCTTTTTTCAGCGGTGACAGCGTCGTATCGGCAGCGCTCGTGACAGCGCCTGTCCTGTTGCCGCCAAGCATCGCAACGCCGGAGATAATGGCAATGATAATTGCCGCGGCAAGTATGATCATTCCTTTTTTCGTGAAAAATTTCTTCATATAATTAGCCCCACGTCATACTAATTTTATTCCGAATTCCGTCAGCATTTGAGACAGGCGGTGAAGCGGTAAGCCCATGACATTGAAAAAGTCCCCGTCTATTCCCTCGATGAATACAGCACCTTTGCCCTGAATTCCGTAAGCGCCCGCTTTATCCATCGGCTCGCCCGTGCGGATATATCCGTTTATATCATCATCGGTCATCCTGCCGAAGCGAACTGCCGTTTTCTCGCAGCCGGTTTTTATATGCCCGCCCTTTTTTACGGCGACGCCCGTGCACACATAATGCGTTTTTCCCGCAAGCTTCCGCAGCATCATAAATGCCTCGCGCTCGTTTTCCGGCTTGCCGAGCTTCTCTCCGTCAACAAAAACAAGCGTGTCCGCCGCGATGATGATATCCTCGTCCCTAAAGCTCTCCGAAACCTCCAGCGCCTTGCCGAGTGCCGTCATCTCGACGGTCTTTTCCATCGAAAGTCCCTGCGGCTCCGTTTCGCTTTTTGCCGGACAAACGGAAAATTCAAGTCCTGCCATCGTGAGTATTTCACGTCTTCGCGGTGACGCGGACGCTAAAATTACGCTCATTCCACACCTCTGTAATATAAACCCCTCGTGATGCCGTTCGGCTTATGCTCTCCGATCCCCATATAGCATTTGAGGATCTCAACGCACTCCCGGCTGTTCTCGGTCGTAAAGCTCAGTCTCTCCGCCCAAAGCCCGATGTGCTCGATATCCCTGCGCTTATCCGCAAGGAAAAGCTTTTGGGAATTCAGTATCAGATTTCTGCATCCGAACTGACGCACGACCGGGAAATTCGCGCCGGTCTTATCCGTAATGCCGGAGAAATTATCGCAGCCGCATACACCGAGCGAATTTTTCACGATGCAGTTTTCCGTTATCATAAGAGGCAGTCTTCCGTATACAATAAGCTCCGTGTCCATTGATTTTGAAATGTCTCTTATCTGCTCAAGACGCATTTCAAACGAAAGCGTTGCCGAAAGAAGCTTTAATTCGCGCAGAACATCAAGCGAAAGTGAATTGTAAACATTCAGTCCGAAATCGCCTCTGACTTTAAAGCCGTTCCGGAGCGCAAACATGATATGCCCGATATTTCCGACAAGCGCGCTTCTGACCCCGAGCTTTTTTGCGTTTTCCATAAGACTGATACATTTTTCCGTTTCATTATCGTGGATGATCCTCGGCATGATAAAGCATACCTCGGTTTTTCCGAGAAACGGCGCGATATGCTTTTTGCCTTTTTCAAACTCCTCGAGGGGGATATAAACGATATCCGGCTTCAGCTCCGCCATTTCACGCGACAACTGCTCCGCTTTGAAAACCGACACCGTGATGGCCGGTATATCCGTTCTGTTCGGGACCGGCTCCGGCGGTATGTATTCTCCCTCAGCCCCGGCGGTATAGCTTCTGCGCTGTTTCATAAGCTCTGTCAATACCGTACGCCGCATTTCATTTATCGCAGCAGCCGGAAGAGAAAGTCCCGCATCGATCTTGCTTTTTACTCCCGCGCACACAAACGGCGTTCCGCCGGTCTTATGAAGCTGCGTCTGAAAGGTTGTAGCCGTCAGCTCTTTTGTAAATGCTTTTTCCGGAACTACGCCTTCGGCTATGGCGGAGTTGCCCCTGTCGTCAACGCCGATGAGCTTGGCCGATTCCCCTTCCTTGACAAGTCCCATGAATTTTACCGGCACGCGCTGATATTCTCCGTTCAGATAATTCTTTTTTGCCGTCGCGAACATTACATGATCGCCCTTTTCCTCTTCCGTGCGTATGCCGAACATATCCTCGCCTTTTTTTCCGAGGAAATATCCGTCCGTAAAGCCCTGGCGCGAAAAAGCGGCGCGCAGTGCTCTGAAATCATCTTCTTTCGGAGGAATCTTCTCTTTTATCGCGCGTGAATATATACCCGTCACGATCGCGGTATACTCCGGTCTTCTCATTCTGCCCTCGATTTTTATACAGGTGACACCTATTTCTTCAAGCTCGCGCGTATATTTTAAAAGGCAGTTGTCTTTGAGGCTCAACGGGTATTGGACCCCGTGTGTTCCCACATCATACTGCTGTCTGCACGGTTGGGCGCACAGGCCCCGGTTGCCGCTTCTTCTTCCGATAACGGCGCTCATATAGCACTGACCGGAATAGCACATACAGAGCGCGCCATGCACAAAGACCTCTATCTCGATCGGTGAGTTCCTGCAAATGTACTCTATTTCTTTTTTGGACAGCTCACGCGAAAGGACAACTCTCGTAAGACCCATCGCGGCGCACATTTTAACGCCCTCAAGATTGTGTACGGTCATCTGCGTGCTGCCATGCAGGGGCATATCCGGCACTACTTTGCGGAGCGTCTGGATAACGCCGAGATCCTGCACGATGATCGCATCGGCTCCGGTACGCGATGCGATTTTTGCCTGCTCGGCAAGGTCAAACATTTCCCTGTCCGTCACAAGCGTATTCAGCGTGACATAGACCTTTACGCCTCTGATCCGGCAATACTCGACGGCCTTGGCAAATTCTTCTTCTGTGAAATTTTTCGCGTTTCTTCTGGCGTTAAAGCCGGAAAATCCCATATATACAGCATCCGCGCCGTTCTGAACAGCAGCGATAACGCTTTCGCCGCTTCCGGCCGGAGATAATATTTCAAGCATGTTTATAGCTCCCGATCAAAGATACATTGATCCATTATTTTTGTAGCATATATGATAACATATTTTTCGCCTATAAGGAAGAGTATTTTTGATGAATAAAATATTATTTTTTCAGATTTCACAAAAAATGCTTTTATCCATTGCCCCGAAGCGATATTATTGGTATAATATATACTCTGAGAAAATACCGGATCATCGAAAGGGGCGTCGGATATGGCAAAATTTATTCTGCCGGACAGCGGAGCGATAACAATGAGCGCAAAAGCCGCCGAAAAGCTTGTTTCCCGTCGGGACGGCACCGCCGCGCTCGCTTATCTGTACATACTCAAATCGGGGATCATTTCTGCCGACAAAATATCCGCAGAGCTTGATATCTCCGTTGCGGAAGCCGAACACCTCATTTACCGTCTTGCCGAAATGGGGCTTATCGAAAAAGCCGAAAAGGAAGATGCTTCCTCGCATGATTATCGCGCCGCAGACATATCAAAAGCACTTGAAAACGATGAATTTGCAAGCGTCAGAGCGATATGTGAAGATATCTGCTGCGTCCGTTTCGGCGTCGAAGAGCTGAAGCATCTGTATTTTATATACGACGAGCTTGCCCTGCCTGCCGAGGTCATCGTACAGATGGTGCAGTATTTCAAAAACGAGGTGCGCTATCGTTACGGACCGGGAAGGCGGCTTTCGATGGCGGCGCTTGAAAAGCTCGCAGCCCAATGGCGTGACGACGGCATTATGACGATAGAAAAAGCGGAAGAATACATTAAGCGCAAAGAGCATTACCGCACGCAGGAAGGGCAGATCAAGAAAGCACTCGAGATTTATGACCGCAAGCTTGTCGGGTATGAAAGCAAGTACATAGAAAGCTGGATAACAATGGGCTTTGAGGCGGATGCCGTTCGCCTGTGCTATGAGCGCACGATCGAGCGTCTGCATAAAGTGAATTTCAATTACATGGACAAAATTTTCCTCAACTGGCACGAAAAAGGGCTACACACAATAGAGGAAATCAAAGCAAACGACAGCGCAGCGCCCACGCCGTCTGAAATTGCCGGTGATACCACCGAATACAATACCGATGATGTCCTGCGCTTTATTGATTCCATGAAAGGAGAATAGCCATGGCTCTTGATGGCATGATATTATCACGCGCAAAGCAGATCATTGCCGAGCGCCGTCAGAAAACGGAAAACGAGCTTTTGCGGAAAACCGCCGCGATCTACGCCGAGATACCACAGATAAAAACCATTGATGACGATATACGCAGCACTATGTCAGATACCTTCAGCGCCGTTCTGAATAAATCACAGGACGCGGAGAAGATCGTCTCGGCACTTGCGCAGAAGAATCTTGATTTGCAGGACGCAAGGCGCAAAGCCCTTTCTGCCGCGGGCTACCCCGAGGACTATCTCGATTTCCGGTACTTTTGCCCGAAATGTGAGGATTCCGGCTACGTCGGCACAAAGCCGTGTTCCTGCCTGATGGATGAATACAGTAAAGAGCAGAATCGTGAGATCACAAGCCTTATGCATCTCACAAACGAAAGCTTTGACACCTTCAACATAAATTATTATAAAAACGAATATGATGAAAAGCTGAAAATAAATCCGAGAAAGCACATGAGCGCCGTTTTTGACGCATGCAGAAAATACGCCGAGAGCTTTGGGGACGGATATAAAAATCTTTTTCTGACGGGCCCCACCGGCGTCGGAAAAACATTCCTTTCCGCGTGCATTGCCCGAACGGTCGCCGCGCGCAGAATTTACTCCGTCGTGTACAGAACTGCCGGAGAGGTGTTTGCCGATTACGAAGCGGCGCGCTTTAATCACGGCGATGAACGGGAAAACGCGATAGCCGAGCTAAACCGTTACCGAAACTGCGACCTTCTGATCCTTGATGATCTCGGTACGGAGCTTACAACGGCAATGACGGTTGCCTCGCTTTACGATTTGATAAACGGGCGGCTTTTAAACGGAAAAAAAACCGTGATAAGCTCAAATTTATCGCTTGAAAACATCGCTCAGCGCTATTCTCCGCAGATTTCTTCGCGTCTTTCGGGTGATTATCAGGTACTTCCGTTCTGCGGTGATGATATCCGGCTATTAAAAAAGCGTTTTTGATGTATTCATTTCATTTTGCATATACATTTTGTATGTAATCGTTATTTGCAACCCATTTTGTATGTTTTTTTCTTGAAAACAGCGTGTTTTGCACATTATCCACAGAGTTATCCACATCATTATGTTAACAATATATCCCTGTATATTCTCATATTTTACAGGAATCTGAATATTTCCGTAAAAAATATTCAAAAGCAATTTCCGAAAGGATGATCATTTTGGCCGCAAAAAAGAAGAACTATGTTGAAGGCGCTGCGATACTCGCCGTGACACTCGTTATAGTGAAGATCCTCGGGTTTCTGTTCAAGATCCCTCTCGCCAATATTCTTGATGACCGTGCGCTTGCCGATTTTAACGTATCGTACAACGTCTACGCCCTGCTGCTCACGATTTCCACCTCCGGCGTTCCGGTCGCCATTTCCCGCCTCATTTCCGAATCGAATTCTCTCGGACGCATAAATCAGGCAAAACGGGTTTTCTCCGTTTCAATGCCGGCATTCTGCATCATCGGCGCGGTCTGCGCTCTTGTTACGATCGTGTTTTCCCAGCAGATAGCCGATTTCATGCTCACCGAAGGCGCGGGCCCGTCAATCGCTCTGTTAGGTCTTGCGGTGTTTTTCTGCTGCGTCGTATCTGTATACCGCGGCTATTCACAGGGACACGAGGACATGGTACCGACGTCCGTTTCGCAGGTCGTCGAGGTCGTCTTCAAGCTTGTATTCGGTCTCGGTCTTTCAATCGTTTTCGTAAAGCTCGGCATGAACTCGGACATGGTCGCCGCAGGCGCTATCGCGGGCGCTGTCATCGGTGTCGGCATCAACATTCCGCTTCTTGCGTGGTTTAAAAAGCGCGCCGAGAAGAACAACTCGTACAATCTCGTCGAAACGGATAAATCCGTTATGTCGAGAAAAGACACATTAAAGGAAATTTTCCGTATCACGATCCCGATGACGCTTTCCTCATCGCTTTTGAGCATCATCACGCTGATCGACACAAAGGTCGTAAGATCGCAGCTTGCAAATTCGCTCGGTCTGTCTCCCACCGCCGTTGACGCGGAATACGGTGTTTTCTCCAAAGCGCATTACATTTTCAATCTTCCGTCCTCGCTCATCGTTTCGATTTCCGTGAGCATCGTGCCGGCGATCGCCGCCGCCGTCGCGATCAAAAAATACCACGATTCCGCCGAAGTCATGAGCACGGGGCTGAAAATCATGAATCTTTTCGCTCTTCCGATGGGCGTCGGAATGTGTGTTCTGGCAAATCCGATATACAACGTCTTTTATTGGGACGGACGCGCAAACGGACCACTTGTTCTCTCCATCATGGGTATCGCCTCGTATTTTGTCTGCTTCCAGCTTGTTTCCACGGCGCTCGTTCAGGCAAGCGGCTTTGAAAAAATCGCGCTGTTTTCCATGCCTGCGGGCAGTCTGATAAAAATGTTCATCAACTGGAAGCTCGTCGGTATGCCGCAATTCGGAATTCTCGGTGCGCCGATAAGCACGCTTGTCTGTTATCTGCTCATTTCGCTGTTCAACATGATAGGACTCATGCGCAAGGTTCCCGAAAAGCCAAAGCTCGGGCCTGCGTTCATAAAACCGCTTATCTGCTCC
>JAZRYQ010000200.1:0-4591 GCA_045600805.1 Candidatus Alloscillospira sp.
AAATCGGCGACCTGCTGGCCGGCTTTTGTCATATCGTCTGTGCTCGCCGTGCCGACGGCAACGCTCTGCGGCTCGTCGAATTTGTATATGATCGGCCATGTTGTGCCCGGTATGAAATACTTACCGCCGCTTTGATTCATATACATATAATAATCGCTCAGATTTGAAATGACCGGTGTAAAGGATGAAGACTGCTGCACGACGCCGATGATCGTGAAAACCTCGCTGTTCAGTTCGACCGTTTCGCCTACCGGGTTTTTGCCGTTGAAAACAGAATTTGCGGCGGTGTTGTCGATGAGACATACTTTTCGGAACTGTGAGTAATCCTCATCCGTAAAGCTTCTGCCATAGGAGAGCTTATATCCGTAAATGTCAAAATAATTTTTGTCAATACCGTACATCTCACCGGAGCACTGCGTGTTTTTGTAATATGCATTTTCAAGATATGAGCGCTTATAGAAAAGGGAAACGGCTTTGACCTTGTCAAGCTTTTCAAGCTCCCTGCGCGTTTCCTCGGTTATCGGCACGATCCCATTCGGCACGGAGGAATACTGCATATCCATTTCATAATCGCTCTGATAAAGGCTTACGACAACGGCGTTGACACCGGAGCCGATAAGATTCTGTTTTATCTGGTCATTTGTGCCTTTGATCGTTGAAACGATCGTGATTATTGACGCGATACCGATGATGATACCGAGCATCGTGAGAAATGAGCGCACCTTATGGGACCATACGCTTTGGAATGACAGTGATATATTTTCGAGCATTATAATCCCTCCTTAATAGTACATATCGCCGTACAGCGCATCTAATCCGGCTTCGACTGCCGGCGCGCCTTCTTTTACGGTTTTTCCGTACGGGAAAGCGACGTAGTCATCCATTGTGAGGCCGCTGAGAATTTCCACATAGCTGCTCCACAGATATCGGCCGGTCGATACCTCGCGTTTTTCAAGCAGACCGTTTTCGTCTTTCACATAAACATAGCTTTTTGAGCCTTCGCTCAGGACAAACGGGTTTTCAAGGAAAATACCGCTGCTGTTCTGCGCTGGCGTATACTGTATGGAAACGTATTCGCCTACCTGCAAGGCTGCGTCCTCGTTTACGAATACGGTGAACGGGTAGAAGGACACGTTCTGGTTTCCGTTTGTCCAGTTGTAGCCGTTCGTGCTCGGATATTCGGAAATTTCGACGATTTCCGCTTCGATTTCGTTGTAATTCAT
This sequence comes from Candidatus Alloscillospira sp., assembly GCA_045600805.1. Lineage (GTDB taxonomy): Bacteria > Bacillota > Clostridia > Oscillospirales > Oscillospiraceae > Alloscillospira. The sequence continues at coordinate 1,224 of JAZRYQ010000200.1, forward strand.
CCAGGAAATGACGGTTACGGTCTGCCCTATCTCGATGCTGTCAAGCTCAAGCTCACTGAGGGAGCCTTCAATATAATATCCGCCGCCGCCGGATACGACCATAAACGGCGTGCCGTTTATTCTTGCTTCGTCCTGGTCGGCAATCGTTTTTACAACGCCGTCAAGCTCGGCTGTGATAATGCCGGAGGACATTTCCAACTTGAGCTTTTCGTATTTGACTTTTTCGACTTTGACCTGTAATTCAAGCTCCGTGATCTCCTTCTGCTTCTGCGCTTTCATATAAGCGATCTCCGATGCCGTGTACTGCGGACCTGAATAGCTCGGGAAGTCGATTATCGGATCATCGGTCGTAATATCGCCGGCGTAATCGGGAGCGGGATCGAACATGGCAAAGCTGTAAGAACCGTCACTTTCACGCGAGAATACGATTCCCCAGTAAGAAAGCACTTCTCCGAGTTCATTGTCAAATTCATGCTCTTCAAATACGACCCACACCTTCGGCAGTGCCGTTTCCGGCTCGGGTTCCTCGGCTTCGTCGGACTCTTCGGGCTCTTCCGGCTCAACGGGAGCTTCGGGATCACTCGGTTCTTCGGGCTGCTCGGGCTCGATCGGCTCCGGAAGCTTCGGGAGAACGGAATTTATGAAGCTTTCGGTATACCAGCAGTCATTGTTCCATACATAGATCATCGGGCGTGCTTCTGTTCCGTCGCCGCCCGTGAATCTCGGAAGCGTCTGCGCGGGAAGCTCTTCCTTTTCGGGCTCGGGCTGCGGAGCGGGAGGATAATACGGAACATATCCGTTGATTTTTTTGAGCTCTTTGCGGGCATTTTCAAGGTCAAGCTCTGTTTTTTCCGTTGTTATTCTCTGACGCTCAAGGCTTATATCGGTGAGCGTTGTATCAAACGAGGCAAGCTTGTCACCTTTTTTGACTTCCTGACCTTCCGTGACGTATATCTCCGTGACTGTCTGCGTGTCAGAAACATAAACAGACTGCATATTGCGCGTTTCGACCATGCCGTCTGTTTCGGAGACGTCTCCCCAGTAATCGTTCATCGCGATATCGCTCATGGAAAATACGTTGACCTCCGCTTTGTTGTTTTTCAAAAGGAAAAGCGCCGCACATACACCGCCGATGACAACAACGGCCGCTATGATACATATTATAATTACTTTGCTGCTTTTTTTCACGTTCTCAGGCCTCCTTCCTGTCTGACAGGATGCCGTCACGAATATAATAGATTTTATTTGCGTGGTCTGCTATGGACTGTTCGTGCGTGATCATCACGATCGTCGCACCGTTCTGATTCAGACCGGCAAACAGCTCCATGATCTGCTCACCGGAGGCGGAATCGAGCGCACCGGTCGGCTCATCGGCAAACAGTATTTTCGGATTTGTTACCATGGCGCGCGCAATGGCAACTCTCTGCTGCTGACCGCCGGAGAGCTGATTCGGCATATTGTTCAGCCGCTCTCCGAGACCGACGCTTTCAAGCGCGGCGACAGCGCGCTCACGGCGTTCTTTTTTGTTTACACCTGCGTAAAGAAGCGGAAGCGCGACGTTATCTATCGCATTGAGCTTCGGCAGGAGATAGAAGCTTTGAAATACAAATCCGATCTCGCTGTTGCGGATTTCCGCAAGTCTGTTTTCGCTTGCGTGCGCAACATCCTCTCCGTTCAGAAAATATGTTCCGGCAGTGGCTGTGTCAAGACAGCCCATGATATTCATAAGCGTCGTTTTGCCGGAGCCGGACGGCCCCATGATGGCAATATAATCGCCGTTATCAACGGATATATTGACATCCTTTAAAATGCTGACCATTTCCTTTCCCTGCGGATAGTCCTTGTAAACATTTTTGATTTCGAGAAGCATGCTCAGCCTCCTATTGCCGGTACGGGCATTTCTTCGACAACGGCGTAGTTTTCAAATGAATCATCAATATAGAATTCTTCGCCCTCGTCAAAGCCGCCTGTATACTCTTCAACGGGATAATATTCGCCGCTGTCAAACATCGACTCGTCATATTTCTCGACAGGAAGCCCTGCTTTCAGAGATTCGTCCGGGAATGCGATATAATCATCTGCCGCTATGCCGCTTTCGATTACATATGTGTCTGCGGCGGGGTCGTATTCGCCGAGCGTAATGCTGCGCTTTTCAAGCTTATCCTTCGGGTTTGCCGCCCAGACCCAAGGCTTTGTTTCAATATCGTTTATAAAATAGGAGGGGAGGGCGATCGTGCTTTCTCCGGTTGAGGAAAGCTCACCCGGCTCAATATAAACGTGCTGACCGATGAAGATTCCCGAATTGTCATCAATGGCAACATAGAACGGGTAGCTCGATGCGTTCGTCATTTCCGCATCGCCCCCGGCCGGATAGTAATAGTTATTGTTGTTCTGGACGGGATTTTCCCAGTCGATCATATTGATGATGCCTGTCCAGGCTTCGTCCGTCGTTCTTGAACGGATAATGACCTGCATACCCTCGTAAAGACTGCCCCTGTTCATCTCGTTGATGGTGCCCTTTATGCGCAGATCTCCTGTTTCGAGGATCGTAATAAACGGCTTCGGCATACCGTAGTTGTCGTAACCGCCGTCGGGATTCAACGCCGTAACTCTGCCGTTGATTTCCGATCTTACTTCCGTGTTGGCGGAAATCTCCTGCTGATGGGCAAGCTCCTTTTCCTTGAGCTTGATGTTGTACTCCGCTTCGCGAATATCGGCTTCCAGCCCTTGGATCTGCAGCGTGTACTGGAGCTTGTTGGATTCGGAGACCTTGTCGCGCTCCTTTGTAAGCTCTTCGACTTGTTTTTTATTGGCTTCGACCGAGTTCTTCATACCCTCGATTTCCAAAGATGCCTGCTCAAGGGAGAGAAGCAGCGCTTCGTTATCGTAGGTAAAAAGAACATCCCCGACAGTTACATCCTGTCCTTCTTCGACAAAAAGCTCGTCGAGCTTCATGCTCTCATCGAGAGAAATATCAACGCTTTTGCCCGAAACAACGACGCCCGCATAGCGGTTTACGATGCCGACGCTCCCGATGCCGGCAAGCATGGCGACCGACTGCACGGAAACCGTCTCGTCGCTTTCTTCTCCGCAGGCACACAGAAGCGCGAGCACAAGCGTGCACACAAGTAATACGGATACTGCTTTTTGAATGATTTTTTTCATTTTTTACTCCATTCTGCCCGAAGGCACAAAATTTGGTTTTTATATTATGACGCAGATTCACGGAAAAAGTTCCGATAAAAACAAGAATATATCAACACAATAAAATCATAGCATACGGCATAATTATTGTCAACCAATCGCCCGCCATGCAAATGATTAAGATTCTGTTAATAATACAAAAAACGGGGACAAAAGTCCCCGGG
>JAZRYQ010000201.1:0-4374 GCA_045600805.1 Candidatus Alloscillospira sp.
CGCGGGTTGATGGTAACAAATCCTTTTAGAATGCCTGTGTCGATGACTCTCAATTCAGGGAGGATGGATTTGTTGCCGTCCTTCGCATTGTCCAGCATCCATTGTACGGCGTTAAAATCGTCTCGTGATACAATGCCGGTATGATGATTTAAGTATAAGCTTTGAGGCCGTTCACCATTATTTTTGTGCTTGGCGTGAGTGCGGTAGTTTTCCGTGAATGTCTTGCGGGTAAGAACATCCCCACAGTGCCGCTCATTACGCAGCACAGAGGCAACACCGCTGGAAGTCCAGCAGAGCTTGCCATAGTATGACCGGCGCTCCTGCTCGATGAGAGTATCAGCAATCTGCTGGGTTGAGTAACCATAGAGATACATGAAGAACATAAGTCTGACGGTCGGTGCTTCTTCGGGATTAATTTGCAGCTCGCCATCCTCGTCATGTGTGTATCCGAACAATTTCGGAGTAAGAGGGATGCCGTGATCCAGACGCATGCGCAGCGAGGTTTCCATGCTCCTGCTACGGATATGCGACTCCTCTTCGGCCATCGTTGCCTGAAACGTCAAAGCCATCTGCGAGTCATCGTTTAACGAGAATATAGCTTCCGACTCAAAGAAAACACCTACACGGGGTTTGAGTTCGGCAAGGGAACGAACGCTGGTTTAAGAAAAAGCGCGAGGATCAGATCAGGGAAATCATCGACATCTGCACGGATAAGCTACGGCAGGATCTGCGCCGCACCTTCATAGGCACTCCGTCAGCTCCGGAGTGAACTATGAGTTCAATGACAAAAGCGCAAATGACAGATATACTACTCACAGAAACAAAATATTCAACGAGGTGAACGAGAATGAATTTGAAAGAAGCGTTTCGCTATCAGAACAAGCTCCAGTCCTTCATGGATGAAGCACAGCGTATTCTGAACCAAGACAGCAACATCACAACAGTCACAAATACATATCTCCGGCATAAGGTCATGGCCGAGGCTGAGGATGAGACCGTCATCGTTGTACCCGACACAGAGTACAGCGAGTACATCACCGTCATGGCAAGGTTTCTCCTGCACCTCCTTGACGAAAAGTCCAAACTGTTCGCAGCAATCCGCAAGACAAAGGATGCGCTGGAGATTGATATGGACAGCGAGGTGAGCTTGAACGCCACGCGGCAGAGCGTAGCTCGCACATTTAAGCGAATGAACGATTTGCGCAGCTCCGAGCAGACCATTTCCAATGGTGGTACCGGTTATCGATTCAACACGGATGGAAATCAGATTTCCTATCGCTGCGATGTTAAACGTGTTACCACGATCAATTATGACCGCAACGTAATTCGCACCGAGCTTGGCAAGCTGAACAAGCTTACAGACGAAACATCGGCAAAGCTTGATCTCTGCCTTGTGACTTCCAATGTGGAGTATAATTCGCCCATCGATGTAAATGCCAGCTTCGCAGAGGCATTCGAGGCGTTTGCAAAGATCAGCAGAGAATAAGAAATAGCTATCCCCGGCTATTTTGGGTACGGCAAGATAAGAGAATACGGATACCGGTTCAGGTGCAGATGAACTATAAGGCTGCACAAACAACATCTTCAAGATGACATTATGGGTCGGCTCAACCCCAAGAGTCTCCAAATAATAGAAAGACGTCAACGCATCCAGCCACGTCCTATGTCATTTCGATAAATCCGCTTTTTCACCAAAACGCTTATCCTTGCTTCCAAACACACATCTCCATTTGAAGGGCAATCATGCCCGCCTCGCTGGTAACGAGATTAACAGAAATGCAATTCTGATATTTTTTACTTTCCTTGTGCGCTGCTCGGAAAGGCAGAACCCGTTCTGCTGATACGATCAAAACACAATTCAAATGGTTGAAGTTGCATTGGACTCTTGCCGTATCCAAAATAGTCGGGGACTTATATAGGCAAGAAAAACTGCCCACAAAAAATGATTTGAGCAGCAGGGCTCAACCTGCTGCTCAACAGCCGTATGTAGTTTAATCGTAGCGGGGACTAAAATCTGATCCATAGGAACATCAAAGAGACTGCCGAGGGCATACAGGTTATCCACTGTGGGAAGACTTTCACCCCGCTGCCACTTGTAAATAGCTCTTGGCTCCTCAAAGCCGAAATAGTCCTGCATATCACGAACCGTCAAACCGCGCTCCATTCGGAGCTTACGGATGTTATCGCCCGTCGCGGTCAGATCGATTACCGGAAAGGCTTTTACGCGCATGGAAATCGCCTCCTTGTGTGAGAGTAGTACATTAAAATAGCAGAAATCATGCGAAAAAGCAAGAGCTAAATTACAGAAAGGTGCTGCGCCGAAAGATGAAAATGATACCAATGCAAAAACAAAGCAAATCCGAGCAACGTAAATTCTACGCTTCAAAGCGCGGCTCATGGAACGGCCTTTCTCCTGTGACGCGGACAGTGGAAAGCAGGAAGGTTTATGACAGAAATCGCATGAAACAAGCCCACCTTCGAGAGCGCGATGATTGACTGCAGATATAGTGCAACGAGGATACACTTATGATCTCAAAAGGACTTTTTTGCAAAGTACTCCAAATGATTCAGGATCAGAAAAAAACAGACGAAGAGTTCAGTTCCGCACTCGAAAAAGTTGGCGATGGGCACTTTGTGTTCAACAGCGGAAACAAGTATTTCGAGGCATTGATGCTTATTCTCAAAGAGGCACTTCCTGACAAGTATGACTACGTCGGCTGGTGGCTTTACGAGGCCACCCCAGATTATAAGGTCTGGAGCGAGGATGATAATAAAGAATGGAATTTAAGGGAGCCGGAAGACCTATACGACTTCATTACCACCGAGTGCAACTGACGCCCCCTAAACGATGTACGAGGCTCACGATGCCTGTACTTGAAGATAAAAAACAGCGTGTTTCAACAGGATTTGCACGGTCTTTGTGCGGCTTTGTACACACTTTTTTGGAAGCTTTCCGGCGTCTCAAAACCGTATTATCCGCAATATGCAGCACCTTATGCAGGGGCTTTCCGACGTATCTGGCGTTTCTTTCAGGGGCTTTCTCGCAATCTCTTTGGCGGCTTTGTTCGACCTTTGCAGGGGCTTAAAAACCTGTGTTTCATCCTTTTCATCGCTTTATCACGGTTTTCGAGGCTTTTCGGGCATTTTCTGCATTTCCTTTCGCTATCTCTAAAAATCTCTTGCGCAACCTGTAAAACCTTTAAGCGCACCTTTAAAGCACCTTTAGCCATATCTTTAACGTCTTTCTCGGTGTCTTTCTCCGTGTCTTTAACTGAATATGCAGCGTCTTTCGGTAAAATATGCAGCGTTTCTAATCGATCTTTCGTGTAGTTTCCCGAAGTCTGTGTACGGTCTTTGTGCGGCTTTGTTTCCTGTGTTTGCCTGTGGTTTTGATTGAAAAACGGCACTGCTCATGGTAAAATATCAATAGCAGGAAGGACGGTGGCACGATGGACACGACGAACAATGCAGCGTGGGAGACCTTGACCCCAGAGGAAAAGCGCAGGGCCCTCTATGACCGTCAGGTGGCGATGCTGGCGACCTTTCTCGAACACGGCGCGATCACGAAGGCGCAGCACGACAAAAGCCTGCACGACCTGACCGTCAAGATGGGGTATGATGAAAGGTAAATCAGAATTTACAGAGGTACCGCATTTGCAGAAACCTCATGGAGAAAGATCAGAATGAAGAAAAAAGTCGCCTTTATCTGTGTTCATAATTCCTGCAGAAGTCAGATCGCAGAAGCACTGGGAAAGCATCTGGCATCAGACTTTTTTGACAGCTATTCTGCAGGAACAGAAACGAAGCCACAGATCAACCGGGATGCCGTGCGCATCATGAAGAAAATGTACGGCATTGATATGGAGAAGACCCAATATTCGAAATTGATTGATGATATTCCCGAACCGGATCTGGCGATTTCCATGGGTTGTAATGTCAGTTGCCCTTTCATCGGACGACCCTTTGATGATGACTGGGGACTTGAAGACCCGACCGGCAAATCGGATGAGGAATTCCAAATTATTATCAAAAGGATAGAGAAGAATATTTTGCAGCTGCGGGATAAGTTGAGCGATTAATTTGAATTTGTTTTTCTTAGTCTTTTGGAGGAAGAAGATGGGCAAATACGCGATCAACCGGGAGTTTTTCCCTTTCAATCTCTTTGCACCGCCGATCAATGAAAAGTTTTTGAAGATTGCCGCTGCGAATATGGGTGTTACGAAAAGGTTTCTGAATGCAAAGGATGCTACGGTCACGAAGCACACGGTCAGTGGCTATGACGGAGCGTCGGTGGATTACTATGTCATCACGCCGGATGGCATCCAGCCGGAAGCACCCTGCCTCTTTTATATCCACGGTGGCGGCTTCGTGCTG
>JAZRYQ010000202.1:0-3647 GCA_045600805.1 Candidatus Alloscillospira sp.
AAAGAAGATTATGGAAAATATGCTTCCAAAATGACCGAGCGGCTTGCAGTCGATTACGAAAACCGCGAGGAAGCTTCGGCAGTCGGATGGGAGATGCAGACGGACATCTTAACCAGACTGGACGAATACACAAGTGCGGAGCCGGGAAGTAACGGCAAAAAAACATTTCAGTGCCAAAGCTATTGGGATGCAAAGGAAGCCGTCATCGGAATGTACGGCACCCTTTTGTTCCTCGGAATCATCCTGGGGCTTGTCTGTTTGTTTGCTACTGTGCTGATTATCTACTACAAGCAGATTTCGGAGGGGTATGAGGACAGAGAACGCTACCAGATCATGAAAAAAGTCGGCATGAACGACGGTGAGATCAGACAGACGATCCGTTCCCAGACGCTTCTTGTCTTTTTCCTGCCGCTTGTGTTTGCCGGAATCAATACCGCATTTGCATTTCCGATGCTGAACCGGCTGCTGCATCTGATCCTTCTTTCCAGCACCACGCTGTTCATCGTCTGTACGCTGATTACATTTGCGGTATTTGCGCTGATTTACGTCATCATTTATTCAATGACGGCAAAAACTTATTATAAAATCGTTCATTAAGGCAGAAAGCCGCCCGGAAATCCCAGGTGGCTTAAAGCCGTTTAAGGAGGAACCGGATATGTATAAAATCATGCTGATCGAGGATGACCGTCCGCTTGCAGATGCCATGAAAAACCAGCTCGAATCCTATGGGCACACAGTCATATGTGTGACGGATTGTGAAAAGGTAATGGAGGAATTCGCAGCGGCTTCGCCGGACCTTGTTCTTCTCGACATCAAACTGCCCAAGCACGACGGCTATTATTTCTGCACGGAGATCCGCAAAATATCAAGAGTGCCCATTATCTTTATTTCCTCCGCATCGGAAAACATGAACATCGTGATGGCATGCTCCTGCGGCGGCGATGATTTTATCGCAAAGCCGGTCGATCCAATGGTGCTTGCAGCGAAGGTGGGGGCCGTTCTGCGTCGCACATACGAAATGAACGGTACCGGAAAAACGATGTCATTTTGCGGAGCTACGCTCAATGTGTACGATTATACGCTTTCAAACGGAGAGATGACGGCAGAGCTTACAAAAAACGAGTTTCGCATTTTGGAAACTTTGCTTGAAAACAAAGGGATGATCGTTACCCGTGATGAATTGATGCTCCGCCTTTGGCAGAACGATCTGTATGTAGAAGAAAACACGCTGACCGTCAATGTCGGGCGGCTGCGAAAGAAACTGGAGGAATGCGGACTCGGCGGCATCATCCTGACAAAACCGGGATGCGGGTATTTGATAAAATGAGAAAAAGAATTCTATTGGACACTCTGAAAAAAGATAAAAATCTCTTGCTTTTATTCGGCGTTATGACGGCAGCCAATCTCGCCGTATTTCTGTTATACCGCATCATGACAGAGGCGTTCTTTTATGCCGAAGCGGTCATACTTGTTTTTGTAATTTTGTTTGTCCTGCTTGACTATATGCGGAATTTGAAAAAAGCATACGGCCTTGAAAATGCTGTTCAATCCGTCAAAAACGGAAACTGCGAATTGTTGCCCGCCGATACTTTTGAAGAAGTTAAATACAGTGAGATGATTGACTTTCTGACGAATAAAATCAATGAAATGAGCCTCTCTTTTTCCGAAGAAAAACAGGATTTAAGCGACTGGTACACAATATGGGTACACCAGATCAAGACGCCTATCGCCGTACTCAAACTGAAGGTGCCTGAGAGTGATAAAGAAATCCGCAACGAGCTTTTCCGCATCGAAGAATATGCGGATATGGCACTGTCATATATCCGTCTCGGGAGTGAACAGAACGATCTTGTCATAAAAGAATATCCGCTTGACGAGTTGATTCGTGAAACTCTGCGGAAATATGCTTCACAGTTTATCGCTAAGAAGATCAAGCTGGAATATTCGCCGACCGAGAAAACGGTTATTACCGATAAAAAATGGATGCTCTGTATTTTGGAACAGTTTATTTCAAATGCGGTCAAATATACAGACAGCGGAACCGTGACCGTGGAAGTCTGCGGTGATATGTTAACCGTGTCAGACACAGGCATAGGCATAGGTAAAGCAGATCTTCCACGTATTTTCGAAAAAAGCTATACCGGCAATAACGGCAGAGCTGACGCCAAATCCAGCGGACTTGGGCTGTATCTGTCAAAGAAAGCGGCAAATATGATCGGAGTGACATTGTCGGTTGACAGCACTCTCGGATACGGAAGCCGGTTTTCGATAACATTTACTTCTTTGGAACAACCAGTTCTTCCCCCGGGAACAGATATTTAGCATATTCGATCACATCGTCAAACTGATGACCATATGCCTGAGCCGTTTCAATAATGACCGTTTGATTGAGGATGGCCAATTCTTTCGTTGAAAGACCGTACTGCTTTGCGATGCTGTGAATGGAATCACCTTCCTGAACTACATAAGTCGTCAGACTGTCATCCGCAGTCTTTACGAGAACGACTTCATTTGAAATCCCTGAAGTTTCGAGTGCTTCAGCCATACGGGCTTTGGAATCGCCGTCAGAGGATTCCGTGGTTACAGAACCTTTTAAGAAACTGAAAGTGATCTGTCCGTCACTAAGGTTCATGGTGCCTTCATAGGAAAAGCTGACATTTTTATTCTCTGCATCTTTGCCCTGAATACTGTATTCAGCACTTCCATCCTTAATAGCTGTTTCACCTTGTTCCTGATACAGAGTATGGTCATCAAAAGAATCCGTAAATGTCCAGTCCATCTTTCCATCAACAATACTGCGAACCGTAATCGTAAGTTTTCCGCCCCACGGATCCTGCCCGGCAAACTGGGCTCCGGCGTACTCTGCATACGCATCATCAGAAACCGGAAGTTTTTCGTCATCAGAACTTCCGCAGGCCACCAAAAGCATCACAGCCATGGCAATCACAGAAAGAACTACTAAATACTTATTTTTCATGTTTATTCTCCTTGTGTAGTATCTTTCAGATACTTTATTTTATACAATACTTTTATAGTTTCTTTTATTCAATAGGCTTAGTTACCGAACAAGTGAAGTGCAATCTTCTCGAAAAGTTTCATCAGCGCCCGGAAGCTCCCATTTTGTAAAGAATGGCCATGGCTTCGTTATGGGAAAGACCTGATTTATACGGACGGTGTTCAACAAGAACCCGGTAAATGTCAAGGCAAGCTAAAAGATGACATTAATGTTTCAGAAGATCTTCTCTGCACGCGACGATACAGCTTTTAATCTTCTCTGAAAAGACTCCACACTCTCCGTTCAGAATCATATTGATTGCAACCTCTCCCGGAAATGCAGGTTTATAGGACCTTTCATTCGTCAATGCGTCATAGCAATCCACGACAGATACGATCTGTGCAGAGATCGGGATATCATCACCGATAAGGAGTCTGGCAAGGATTTGGAGCGAAAGGGATATCAGGCGCTCAAATCCACCATCCTGCGGCGTGGTGATACGCTCGTCATCAAGTCCTTAGACCGACTCAGCCGCAACAAAATAGATATCCGAAACGAGCTGCAATATTTCAAGGAGAACGGCATTCGCCTCCGCATCATCGACCTCCCGACTACTATGATGGAGCTTCCAAAGGGACAGGAGTGGGTATTT
>JAZRYQ010000203.1:0-2161 GCA_045600805.1 Candidatus Alloscillospira sp.
ATACGGTGTTCCGATGATCATCGGGGAAATACGCCGATATTTGCGGGACAACAGCGCTGTGCGCGTGTCGCGCAGCATGAGGGATACGGCATACAAGGTACTGCAAATGAGAGAGGAGCTTACCAATAAAACGCAGAAGGACCCCACGCCCGAGGAGCTTTCCAAAGCGCTCGGCATAAAACGCGAGGAGGTCGTTTTCGCGCTTGATTCGATCGCAGATCCCGTATCATTATATGAACCTCTGTTTACGGACAGCGGGGAAAGCGTATGCGTTATGGACCAGGTGCGCGATACGAAAAACACCGACGAAAGCTGGCTTGAACAGATCGCGCTCACCGACGCGATAGCGGGACTTGAGCCGCGGGAAAAGCGTATCCTTTCCATGCGGTATTATGACGGCAAAACGCAGATGGAGGTTTCCCGCGAGGTCGGGATATCGCAGGCGCAGGTATCAAGACTGGAAAAAAACGCGATCACGCAAATCAAGCGCTGTCTGTGATTATTGCAGTTTATTCTGCCGTATGGTAAAATATTGTCCGGAATATTTTACTTTTGAAGGTGATCACATTGAAAATTGGTGTTGTCGGAGCAGGTACGATGGGTAGCGGGATCGCACAGGTTTTTGCACAGAGCGGTTATAAAACAGTCTTGTGCGATGTTGACATGACCTTTGCCGAAAACGGAAAAGAAAACATCCGAAACAGGCTGCGGAAAAGAGTTGCCGACGGCAAAATGACGCAAAGTGAAGCAGACCGTCTGTCAGAGGATATCACAGTCGGTGAAATCCGCGATGCAAGCGGCTGTGACCTGATAATCGAAGCGATCACGGAAAACATCGAGGCAAAGCGCAGTCTTTTCAAAACGCTCAGCAAGCTTTGCGGCGAAAAATGTATTTTTGCGTCAAATACATCTTCGCTGTCGATCACCGAGCTCGGCAGAGGCATCAACAATCCGGTCATCGGAATGCACTTTTTTAACCCCGTGCCTGCCATGAAGCTCGTCGAGGTCATTCCCGGGCTCAATACGCCGGAGGAAGCGGTTGACATAATCGTTGACATTGCAAAAAGTCTCGGAAAAGTTCCGGTCATAGCAAAAGACAACGCCGGTTTTATCGTGAACAGACTTCTCGTGCCGATGATAAACGAAGCGATCGGGCTTTATGCCGAAGGCATCGCTTCTGCCGAAGAGATAGACACCGCTATGAAGCTCGGGGCGAATCACCCTCTCGGGCCGCTGGCACTTGCCGATATGATAGGGCTTGACGTATGCCTTGCGATCATGGAGGTTTTGCAGTCGGAAACAGGCGATATGAAATATCGCCCGCATCCGTACCTGCGGAAAATGGTTCGCGGCGGACGTCTTGGTATCAAAACCGGGCGGGGGTTTTATAAATATTAAAGTTTAAACCATAAAATTTGCCTAAATTATTGACGATTTATTACAAATTATATATACTATATAATAAATTGATTTCCAAGAGCTCGCAGAGGTTACATAATGTATACAAAATTCTTAAAACGTCTTTTTGATTTTTGCCTTTCGCTCATAGCGATCATCGTTCTCCTGCCGCTTTTTATCATTTTATCGGCAACAGGCGCGGTCGCCATGAAAGGAAATCCGTTTTTTGTGCAAAAACGGCCTGGCAGGATCGACAAAAAGACGGGGAATGAGCGGATCTTCAAGCTGATAAAATTCAGAACGATGTCAAACGCAAAAGATAAGGACGGGAAGCTGCTGCCGGACGATATGCGGCTGAACAGATACGGTAAAATCCTGCGCAGATCTTCTCTTGACGAGCTGCCGGAGCTTTTTAACATTCTCGTCGGCGATATGGCGATCGTCGGCCCGCGTCCGCTGCTGGTAAAGTATCTTGCGCGATATTCAGAGGAGCAGCACCACAGGCATGATGTCCGCCCGGGACTTACAGGATATGCACAGACTCACGGGCGAAATGCGCTGTCATGGGAAGACCGGTTTGCAATGGATATTTGGTATGTAAAACATGTTTCTTTATTTACAGATTTGAAAATTATTATCGATACGGTCGCTGTTGTTCTGAAACATAACGGCATTACATCCGGAACAGCCGCAACAATGGAAGAATTTATGGGAACGGCACTGACAGAGACGAGGTAATGCAGGTGAAAAAATGTCTTGGTAT
>JAZRYQ010000204.1:0-2310 GCA_045600805.1 Candidatus Alloscillospira sp.
GGTGATTTTACCTTATCCAGGTTTTTCTTCCTGAAGATTTCTTCATTCATATTGCCGCGCCTCCTTGTTGTGTATTGATTTGATATATATTTTAATATTTTGTAATTATATCATAAAACCTGTCGATATGAAAGATGATAATTCGCTTTTTTCGATTTACAGATTGATAATATTTGCCTCACAACACCACTTTTCGTAATAGAAAAGGCGACCTCATGTGAAGTCGCCGTATATCAGCATTGCGCAGAAAATGAAAGAATATTCTTATGTACAGGCAAAAGCAGATTTTCTATCTCTTATACCTTATAATGTATCAACATCCATTTCAAATACACTTGTCATATTCCCAACAAGCGGGTCATTATGCACGGTACCGAGGTAATCCTTTCCAAGCAGGTCGTAAAAGCCGTCGCTGATATTCAAAATCGGCAAACGCCCCACAAGCTCACCGTTTTCAATAAGATATGACATCAGCACAGGCGATACTAAGTGCCCGTCGGGTGTCGTTTCGCCGCCTGCCGCTAAGACCACATAAACAGCTTTTCCGGGAGCAAGTTCCTTCAGCGTTTTGGCAGTCTGCTTCAGATATAGACGTTGAAAGCCAGTCTCGGGCACTCCGTCGTAGGACGACGTGGCTGTTCCGAGATTTGGAAGTCCATATGTCTCGGAAGTTTTTTTCGTTGTTAGAAGTCCTTTCAGTATTCCGTTTTCAACAAGGGACGGTCTGAATTCGGGCGCAACACAGCCTTCGGCATCAAAAAAAACACATACTGTATGCCGTTGCGGGATTCATATCATCCGAAATGGAGAGCTTATCCGAAAATACCTTTTCTCCCAGCTTTCCGCTGAGAAGAGAAGCCCCTGAGACGTACATATCAGCAGAAAAGTGGCGAAGCAATGATTCAAACAGAAATGCCGCATCAATAATGACAGGATAACGACCGGATGTGATATCAGCCGTTCTGAAAAATGCATCATACTCATTTTTTATCCGGGCAAAGAAGATATCTCCGTCAAAGTGATTCCCCTCCCAAGCAAATCCGGTATCAAACACATTGCCGGAACCACGGTTTTGCGCAAGAAGATTAACGTAAAGCGCTCTACCGGAGCTGACAAGATGACTTCCCGCAGAATTTTTGTATTCCGTTCGGTTATAGACAAGACTTATCTTAGCTGTCGATTTTGCCGTCGGTGACGTTCAGTGTAACAGACTGCTGCGTTTCTTTTATTAACTCTTTTTCCATATTATCACCTCACTGCACATTCATGGATGATACCCGTACATAGGGGCCTCCGAAGCCAACGGGAAGTTCCATCTGTTCCATTTTACCGCAACCGCCTTTGACAAAGGAAAAGAGCTGTACATCCTTCGTCAGTCCGTCGATAAGTCTGAGTGTTTCAAAAACGGTGCCTGAAATGACGCTGATCTGAACAGGACGACCTATCTTGCCGTCAATGATTTCATAAGCAAGGCTCGGCGCGATTGAAAAAGTGCTCATGCCGGAGCCGCTGTTGATAGTTTTGATGAAATACCCCTTTTTAATGGGCGCAATAAGCTGTTCAAAATCCAAATCCCCGCCTTCAATGTACGTCGTTGTCATGCGCACGATTGGTTCAAAGCCGCAATCAACCGCGCAGGCGTTGCCTGTCGCACACTCCCCTAACGCGGCCGCAGTCCGGGTGTTGTGCAGACGTCCTGCCAAAATGCCGTTTTTGATGAGATAGTTTCTGCGGGCACGAGTGCCCTCATCATCATACGGAACAAATCCGGCGCCGGGTATGCCCCCAAAATCGGCAATGGACAGGATAGGTGATCCTACCGTCTTCCCTAACTGCCATTCATTCTTCATGGTTTCGTCGGAAAGCATGAAGTCCGATTCGGACTTGTGGCCGAAGGATTCGTGTGCAAAGACTCCGGCGGCCTCCGGCGATAAAATTACAGGGTATTTTCCATGCTCCGCCGGGACGGAATTGCGGAGGAAAAAAGCATGCTCCCGGATTGTGTCTCGAATCTCTTCCTCAAGACCTTTCATCTCGTCAAAACGGGCTTCTCCCTTATCCCACGTACCTCTGAATTTCTTATCCCCCTCCGCCATACTGAATCGGAGCGCCAGTCCGCAGGTCTGATAATCATAGCGGATATCCGCGCCGAGGCTGGACTGAAAATGATACAGACTGCTGCGGTCAAGATAGTGTCCTTCCGGTATTGTTATGCAGCTATCTTCCGATAGCAAAGGCAGATATGATAACAGAAGCTCCTGCTGTCGGAACCGGAATGGAAACCAAAGCAGCAGTTGACTCGGGTGCATG
>JAZRYQ010000205.1:0-2530 GCA_045600805.1 Candidatus Alloscillospira sp.
TAAATGAGCATCGTCACAGAGTTTTCACCGTAAAGCAAATCTCACAGGTTTGTGAAAACTATGTGATTTACATATGGGTTTGTATCTTTATTGTGAACAAGCAGAAAACCACCTTGACAAATCAAATCTCAGAAAAAGATGTTACTTGACTACGCCAAACGGAATAGCTATACGAACACGATGTTTTTCGTGGATGACGGCGTTTCGGGTACTACCTTAGCTGAGGTAAGATAACGATACCTTTTTTCAATGGTGCGTTATCTGCCTCTTTTTTGCTTATACGGCGAAACTTTTAACGTCAGCACCGATCTGACGAAAATAGGAAACGCTTTCTACCGGCTCGTCTCCACTGTCCACACGACCGACAAAGCTGTAATAAATCTCAATCTTTCGTGTGTTGGTGTCCTTATCCAGCTCATAGATCAGAATACGGTCAATAAATTCATGGACGATTTCATAGGTCAATTCCTGCACATCCGTATATTTGCGGACGATCTGCACGAAACGTCCCACATCCGTCTTGCGGGCGGAAACCGTTTCAATCTCCGCTTCAACGGCATGGATATGTTCTTTGAGCGCGTTCCGTTCTTCATCATAGCCGGAAGTCATAAGGATAAACTGCTGATCGGAAAGACGCCCCAGAGCGTTGTCCTCATAGAGCTTGCGAAAAAGCGTGTCTAACTCATTCATGCGCTTTCTGGACTTTTCCAAATCCCCTTGCTTGTCCCGCAGAGCCTTTGCCGCATTTATATCCCCGTATTCCGTTGCCTGATTGATAAACTCCTGTTCGTTCTCTCTGACATAGCAGAGCACCCTTTGAATATCGGCCAGCACCAATTCTTTGAGAACGGACTTACGGATATAGTGCGTGGTGCAGACCTCTCCTGTACGAATACGGTTGCGGTACTTGCCGCAGGTATAAGCGTGCTTGCGTTCCAGCGTCCCCGCGCCCTGCTGCAAATACATCTTGTAACCACAGTCGCCGCAGAACAGAAGTCCGGAGAAAATATCTATTTCCTCACTTTTAGCAGGTCTGTGTTTTGTGGCTATGCGTTTCTGTGCCAGCTCGAAGGTTTCCTCGTCTATCAGGGGCTCATGCGTATTGGAGAAGAAATATTGCTTTTCTTCCGGATTGCGTTTCGTCTTTTTTGACTTGTAGGACACCTTGTATGTCTTACCCGTAACCGTATGTCCCAGATATTCCTTGCGGCTCAAAATGTCATACAGAGTTTTATCGGGCCAGTTGTAGATACAATCAGGGTGCGGCCGAGGATGGCAGCAGGTTCCGGTTCGGCGGTAGCTCATTTCACTGGCGGTACACACCTTGTGTTCTTTCAGCCAGTTTTGGATTTCACAGATCCGGTCGCCCCGTACATACATGGCAAAGATCTGTTTTACAACATAGGCGGTTTCAGGATCGGGCAGCAGATGATCTTTGTTTTCCGGGTCAATGATATATCCATAGGGGACAGAACCGTTGACACGTTCGCCCCGCTGTGCCTTTGCCTGCTTTACCGCGCGGATTTTCTTGCTGGTATCGCGGGCATAAAACTCATTGAACCAATTCCGAAGGGGCGTAAATTCATTATCATCTTTCGCCGTATCCACGCCGTCATTGATGGCAATATAACGCACCTCATATTCCGGGAATACCACTTCTATCAGTTCTCCCGTTTTCAGATAATTGCGCCCAAGACGGGAAAGGTCTTTGGTAATCACGGTGGATACATGCCCGGCTTCGACCTCCTGGAGCATACTTTGCAGCCCTTCACGGTCAAAGCTCACGCCGGAAAAACCGTCATCAACGAAAAAGCGCGTGTTCAAAAAATGGTGATCGTCAGCGTAGCGCTGGAGGATGATTTTTTGATTCTGGATGCTTTCACTCTCGCCGGCCTGCATATCTTCCTGGCTCAATCTGCAGTAAAGGGCGGTAATTTTGTCTGACTGTAACATTGTTCCTCCTTCCCGACAGTCAGACGGGCAAATCATGTACTGCACATATTATACCGCCCATTGCCCAAACTGTCAGCGCGTTTTGAAGAAAAAGATCATACAGAAGCCTTTTCGGCGTTTTGCATGACCTCTTTACGAATCATTTTTGCAATTTTTTTATCGATGGTATCGGACGCCTTTTCACTCGGCGCCGATGAAACAAGATAGGTTACTTTGCCGATCTTGTGTTCCGTCGTTTTTTTCGGTGTTTTGTTTTCCGGCAAAGATATTCCCCCTTTCATTTTCGTAATAAACCCGTGAATGGAGATAGCGTATCATTCACGGAATAAACAAACAGGCAAACACGGACGGCTGTTGGCACAGCTCCACGGGCTTTTTACCCCCGCATGGTTCTCATGCGGCCCTACTCATTGCCTGCGACGCCCCACCGCCTGATACGGCTGCACGCTCGGACTGTGACTATAAGGGAGTATCATTATCCTGTCTGCACATCTTCGCCCACGGGTCGCCGCACCCGTATTCCAGCCCTTGCGTTTTTCGCTCGCTCCTGCGGGAGGTCATGGCGCGCCGGCTGCCC
>JAZRYQ010000206.1:0-5603 GCA_045600805.1 Candidatus Alloscillospira sp.
CATATCTATGAACAGCGATGCAAGGGTAATAAACGCACCGTACAAAATCAGTATCACAATAAGCGATGCCAAAAATATTGGGATCATCAGCAGCAGCCCCGCTCCCGAAAAACAGCAAAGCGATAAAATCACACTGAATAAAGCACTTACCGCGAGGAAAATATAAAACAGCATAGTAACGCGCCCCCCACACTCTATTTTCATAATTTTAGCAATTTACCGTTATAAAAGCAACTGCAAAAAAGCAAAATTCATTATATGTTAAAAAATTATCCTGCAAAGCCCCGGAGGTTTTGCAGGATAAAGTCAATATTACATTTTACAGTACGATAAAACCTACAACTGTAAGCCAGAGTGAGCACGCAACGATCATGACGATCTGCACCCAGACCGTTACCTTCGGCATATCGAACATATCGTATGCGCCGGTTGCGAATGTCATGAGCGGCACGGTATCAAGCGGCAGCAGGTAGCAGTTGCTTGCGCAAAGGCCGAACGCAGCCAGGATGAGCATTGGGGAAACACCGATGTTTGTGCAGAACGCGACAAGCGGACCTGCGAGCATCGTGATAAGAGCCGGTGCAACCGGAATCGGAATAAGAAGAATAAATGTAAGTATCGCAACAAAGCCGATAACAAGCGGTGTTGCGGAAACAAAGGTTGACGGGAAGATAACAGTGGAAAGCCATGCGCTGAGTCCGGAGGAGGTAATAACACCGCCGAGAGAGATCATGGTACCCATGAGAATAAACGCTTCCAGGCTTACACCGCGTGTAAAATCTTTCCATGTAAGTACGTTTGCCTTGCCCGGGATAAAGAACAAAAGCAGACCGATAAGCGCAACAGCGGCTATCTGGAGGACCTTTATCCAGGAGCTGAGGATCCAGAGGACGAGCATGATGACAAGAACGGTGAGAACATAAATCTCTTTGATCGTCATCTTCGGGGGAAGCTCTGCCATGACCTCGTCTATGTAATTTGTTATCTTTGACTGCTCGATCGGAGCGGGCTTTAAGATCTTCACGCAGAGTATCCACGCCGTCGGCAGAAGGATGATCGTAAGAGGAATACCCATGAGCATCCAGTTTACAAACGGGATCGTCGTATCAGCGTATTTTTCAAGCATACTGATAGCGAGCATGTTGATGGATGAGCCGGCAGGTGTCATCATGCCGCCGATCATGCTGGCTACGGGAAGCGCGATCATATACGCCTTTGCCGTGCGTTTTCTGTCTTCCTCGTTGTCATAGATCTGCAGGAACTGCTGAATGATCGGGATAAATACGGCTGCTGCCGCGACGTTGGAGATAACAGAGGACAAAACCGCAGTGACGAGCATGATCGCAAACATAAGTCTGTTGATATTCTGGCCGAACTTCTTCATGAGCACTAAAAGCAGTCTCTTTGAAACAGGGACGACCGTCAGCGCCTCGGAAATACCGAAGGAAGCGAGCATAAAGAACAGTGTAGCATTCGTAAATCCGGTAAGCGCTCCGGGCACTGAATCCGTGCAGCCGAAGAAATACATCATGCCGATGGCGGCAAGACATACGATACCGAGAGGGAACGCTTCTGTAACAAGCAGAATAATGACCGCCAAAGTTACGCCGAGAGTATTTCTCGCAGCATAAGGCAGCGCCTCCGTTGCAGGGATTAAGAACATTCCCGCAAGAATAATGATTGCGGCAATGATACCTACTAACTGCCGTTTTTTTACCGTTGGAACCATTTGAAAAAACCTCCCAAAAATACATTTTGCTTTTTATCCTTTTGTATGCTTTAGTTTAACTCATATAACTCTGTTTTTCAACATAATTCTTAATAATTTATACATATTTTCGTTTTCACTTAATTATGGCAATTTTACATTGACTGTGATACAATTAATATATTAGAATTTTATGGGAGGCATTACCATGAATAAATACTATCCGCATCTTGCAAGCTCCCTGAAGGTGGGCAAGGTGCTACTGAAAAACAGGATCGTAAACGCTCCCATGGCTCCTCCGGAAATGGGGCCAAACGGCGAGCTCACACGCGAAAACATCGGCTTTTACGGTCTTCGCGCCAAAGGCGGCGCCGCCGTGATAACGGTCAGTGAGGGTATCGTCCACATGAAAACGGGACGATCTCACACAAAGCATTTAGCGCTTGATGATCCGATGGAGCTTCCGTCGCTTGCCGAATGTGCCCGCGAGATCCATTATCACAACGCGCTTGCCTCCATTGAGCTTTCGCACGGCGGAAAATATGCCGGTGCGCGTGCGCAGGGTGTTGACCAGAATACGGTAACGCGCTTCGGCCCGATCGACGAGGTCATGGCAGACGGCAGAGTTGTTACTGCCATGCCTGAGGCGCTTATTTACGAAATTGCGGAATCGTTCGGCAAAGCAGCCAAAATGTGCAAGGACGCAGGCTTTGACATGGTGCTTTTGCACGCAGCGCACGGCTGGCTTCTTTCTCAGTTTATGTCCCCGGGTACAAATAAAAGAACGGATAAATGGGGCGGCAGCCGCGAAAACCGTATGCGTTTTCCGCTTTTGGTGATTGAAAAAGTCCGTGAAGCAGTCGGTCCGGACTTTCCGATCGAATACCGTCTGAGCGGTGCTGAATACGTCGAGGGCGGATATGATATCGACGAATGTGTAGAGATATGCAAAATGCTCGACGGAAAAGTTGACATAATCTATATTTCTGCCGGTGTTCATGAAAACCGCGATTCATTTGTCATCACGCACCCGTCTATGTTTCTGCCTCACGGTGTCAATGTCCATCTTGCAGCGAAGGTCAAAGCCTCGATGAAATACACGCCTGTCGGCTGCGTCGGAGGCATAAACGACCCCGATATGGGGGAAAAGATCATAGCTTCGGGACAAGCCGACCTTGTATGTATGGCGCGTCAGCTTCTTGTGGACCCCGAATTTCCGAACAAGGCTTTTTCCGGCAGAGCCGACGACATCACAAAATGCTGCCGCTGCTTTTCCTGCTTTGCCTCCACTCTCACCTGCCGTATAACAAGCTGTGCGTTAAATCCCGTGATCGGCAGAGAATATGACGATCGGTTTGAATACCGCAAAACATCTCCGAAAAAAGTGGTCGTTGTCGGAGGCGGCCCCGGCGGTATGCAGGCGGCGATAACCGCATCGGAACGCGGTCATGATGTCACGCTGATCGAAAAGAAAGCCCAACTCGGCGGTCAGCTTCTCGGTGAAAAATATGTTCCGTTTAAAAAAGATCTGTACGATTACGCCGTGCAGCAGGCGCGCAGAGTGGAAAACGCCGGTGTGAAGATAATGCTCAGCACGACCGCGACCGCTTCGCTTATCGAACGTCTTGCGCCCGATGTTCTCATCTGTGCCGTCGGCGCGCACCAGCTTGTCCCGAAAATTCCCGGCATTGATTCAGGCAAAGTGAAATTCATCGAAGCGATACACGAAAAAACGCCGATTCTCGGCAGGCGCGTCGTCATTTTAGGCGGCGGACTTGTCGGAAGCGAAACGGCGGTGTATCTTGACAGACTCGGCTATGACGTCACGGTCGTCGAAATGAAAGACGATTATGCAGCGGAGGCAAACGAAATGCACAAAATCGCACTCGAGCACGAATTTGCCGCGAGCAGGATAAAGCTTTATCTGAACACGTCGGCTGTGTCTGTAAAGGATGACGGACTTGTCTGCAAAAACAAAGGCGGCGAATTCACGATCGAATGTGATAATGTCCTTGTTTGTGCGGGAATGCTTGCTAACTGGGACACCGTGGAAGAAATACGCTACTGTGCTCCGCTGTACAGGGCTGTCGGTGACTGTGTAAAGCCCGGCAAAGTCGTTGACGCAACGGAACAGGGATATTTCGCCGCTTTAGATATATAAGGAGGAAAACAGAATGGATCATTTTAAATACCCGCATTTATTCGAGCCGATAACACTTGGTTCTCAGCTTTTCAGAAACAGGATCTTCGCATCTCCGACGGGTTTTCAGGATACGGATGACAGCGGTATGCTTCCCGCCGAAGCCGCGGCGTATTATGAGCGCAAGGCGATCGGCGGCGCTGCAAGCGTTGCAACATGCGAGTGCATCGTCGATGCCGAGTACGGTCTCGGTACACCGCGTCATTTCCGTTTTGACGAGCCGATGAAGCAGTATTCCATTTCCAGAGTTGCGCACGCTGTTTCCCGTCACGGGGCAGTCGCAACGGCAGAGCTCCAGCACGCCGGTATGTTTGCAAACCGCTCGCTGGCAATGTTCGGCGGAAGCGCGAACGGCGCGGCCTATGGCCCTGTCGAAATGGAATTAAACGGCAGAACGGTCCTTCCGATGGACGAAGCGCTTATTGAGCGCACGATCGGCAAATTTGTGGATGCTGCCAAAGCGGCAAAAACTCTCGGCTTCGGCATGGTGCTTATCCACGCAGGTCACGGCTGGATGCTCTCACAGTTTCTGTCCCCATATCTGAACACGCGAACAGACAAGTGGGGCGGTGCGCCGATCGAAAACCGCACACGTATGCTGATTGCAATATGTGACGGCATCAAGAAAGCCTGCGGGAAAGGCTTTCCGATCGAAGTGCGCATCAGCGGCTCTGAATGTTATGACGGCGGATACGGAATCGACGAGGGCATCGCAATATCCAAAATGCTCGACGGGCACTGTGACCTTATCCATGTTTCTGCCGGCAACCACGAGGTAGACGAAGTCTTCACCGTCACGCACCCGTCCATGTTCCTGCCCGACGGCGTAAACGTACAATACGCCGCGGAGATCAAAAAGCACGTCAAAACGCCGGTCGCAGCCGTCGGCGCGCTTTGCGAGCCCGATTTAATGGAAGAGATCATCGCGTCCGGACAGGCCGATGTCGTTGAACTGGCAAGAGGACTTATTGCGGACCCGGATCTGCCGAAGAAAATCAGGACAGGCAGAACAGACGAGATCAGAAAATGTATGCGCTGTCTTTCCTGTTTCTCCTCAGAGCTTACAAACGGGCAGAAATACTGCGCGATCAATCCCGAAAGCGGGCGCGAGCTCGAGCTCAAATATGATACAAAACCGATTTCCGAGAAAAAGCGCGTCTTAGTCGTCGGCGGCGGGATCGGCGGTATGCAGGCGGCGCTCACGGCGGAAAGCCGCGGGCACGAGGTCATTCTGTGTGAAAAATCCGACCGTCTCGGCGGAACACTCAGATGTGAAAAATATGTTCCGTTCAAGGCAAAGCTTGACGATTATCTGAATTATCAGGAGCGCGCCGTCAAAGCATCAAAAATCGACCTGCGTTTAAACACCGAGGTCACCCCCGCGCTTGCAAAAGCTCTTTCGCCCGATGTCATCATCGCCACAACGGGTGCAAGACCGGTAAAGCCGAACATTCCCGGAATCGACAACGAAAATGTCATATCCGCCGAGTATGCTTATACCCATGCTGACGATATAAACGGCGATGTTCTCATTCTCGGCGCGGGACTTGTCGGGATCGAGCTTGCGATCTATCTTTCGATGCTCGGGAAAAAGGTGAAGATCGTCGAAATGGCAGAAACGATGAACGACGGTGGCAATTTCCTGCACGCATCGGGACTTCAAGTCGGATCGTAGCCATGTCGTTCTGTGAGCCA
>JAZRYQ010000207.1:0-9496 GCA_045600805.1 Candidatus Alloscillospira sp.
GCTTGCCCTCGCGCCGACCAAAGAGGGCGAAGCCCGATGCGATGGAGCGCGAGTTTTTTCGTCTGCAAAGTCCAATGAACTTTGCAGACGATTTTCGGGCGCCGCGCAAGCGACGCCCAATCGTTGTTTTGTACATTTGGGAGAATGGTATGGATATCAATTACGGAAAAGCAACCATTGAAGAGCTTGACAAAATCGTGAAACTCGTGAATAATGCAATAGAAAAGATGAATGCAGACGGGATCTGCCAATGGGATGAGCTTTATCCCACACAGGAGGATTTCAAAGACGATATCGAAAGCGGTTCGCTTTATACAGGGCGGATAAACGGCGAAATCGTCGTAGTATTTGCAATCAATAAAAGCTGCGATGAAGAATATGCGGATGGAAAATGGCAATATCCTGATGCTGATTTCAGAGTCGTTCACAGGCTTTGTGTCGATACGCGATATCAGAATCGCGGGATCGCCGGAAAAACCGTCGAACACATCGAAAAGCTTGTCAAGGAAACGGGCGCGGAAGCAATACGCCTTGACACATTTTCCGAAAACCCGTATGCGCTCCGCCTTTACAGAAAGCACGGTTTTTCCGATGCCGGTACCATGAGATTGAGAAAGGGCCTGTTTTTCCTGTTTGAAAAACGGCTGTGAGGATAGAACGATGATAAAGAATAAAGAAGAACTGTTTGAAAGAATGCCTGTACCGAAAGCGGTTGCAGCCGTCTCCATTCCGACGGTCGCAGCCTGTCTTGTGATGGTGCTTTACAGTCTGGCAGATACATTTTTCGTCGGCAGACTGAATAATCCGCTTGAAACAAGTGCAGTGACGCTTGCAGGACCTGTGCTTTTGGCGTTCAACGCGATCACCAATCTGTTCGGAACGGGATGCTCAAGCGTAATGAGCCGCGCGCTCGGCGTGAAAGATTACAGGACTGTGAGAAAAACCTCCTCATTCGGATTTTATTGTACGGTAGTATGCGGCGTATTATTTTCGCTGTTTGCAACCGTGTTCAGAGGCGGACTTCTGAAGCTGCTCGGTGCAGACGCTGAAAACATGGTATACACACAGAAATATCTTTTCTGGACCGTGACGTGCGGAGCCGTGCCGTCAATGCTGAATATCGTCCTGTCAAATCTGATACGCGCTGAGGGCAGTGCTGTGCACGCGAGCATCGGCACAATGAGCGGCTGCATCCTCAATATTATTCTTGACCCGATTTTTATTATGCCGAACGGGATCGGACTTGGTGCTGCGGGCGCAGGCTGTGCGACTTTCATCGGAAATACGGTCGCGTGTCTTTATTGCATAACCGTCATCACGCTTCGACGGGGAAATACATATATCAGCATGAATCCTGCTGATTTTGTGCCGACAAAGAAAATCCTTTCGGATGTTTTCGGCGTCGGCATACCGGCCTCTATTCAGAATCTTCTGAATGTAACGGGCATGACGATCATGAACAATTTTATGGCAGGTTACGGCAGTATCGCCGTTTCGGCGATGGGAATAACGCATAAAGTTTCGCTTGTTCCGCTTTATGTGTCAATGGGAATCAGTCAGGGTATTCTGCCGCTTGTCGGATATAATTATTCGTCGGGAAACGCAAAACGAATGAAAGAGATAATCAGATTTACGGAAGTCGTTGCCGGCATTTTTATGATTGCCGCCGCTGCTGCGATATTCCTGTTCTCAGGCGGAATAATCTCCGTTTTCATGTCCGATGCAGAGATAGTTGCATACGGGGATGCTTTTTTGAAGGGCGCGTCACTTTCACTTCCGTTTTTATTCTTTGATTTTCTGGCTGTCGGAATTTTCCAGGCGTGCGGCATGGGAAAACACTCTCTTGTTTTTGCCATTCTCAGAAAGATCATTCTTGAAATTCCCGCCATGATTTTGCTGAATAAAATTTTCCCGATGTACGGCCTTGCTTATGCGCAGCTCGTATCTGAATTCGTCCTTGCAATAGCGGCTTATATAATTCTTGAACGGCTGTTCAAAAAACAGAATAGGCAAATCAAAGAGATGCAATGAACACAGTAAAAAGGGGCGCTGCAAAATGAAAAATTTTGCAGCGCGTCCGTCTGTTAATCGCGTTATTTATTCTCTGAAAGGGGCTTTGCGCCGTCCTGCTTGCGCCATACAATGCCTGTGTCAAGTCCCCATTTTTCAAACATTTTGTTGTAAAATTCCGGTCTCGGGAAGTTCATCGGCATATCCATGGCAAGCTCCTGATAACCGAAGTGAGCGTTTGAAAGGAATGTCAGCGCACTTACGATCTCTTCGATTTTTTCTGCCTTCATCGTGAACATGACTTCGTCCTCGTCGGTCATGCCGCGCTCATATTCGCCCGGATCGGGGAAAGTGATGTTGTAATCCTGTCCGTTCAAAACGGGGATGGATGAATGTACGCAGGAGTCAACAGGATCGAGCGTGACCTTCATCATTTCACCGGAATGGAACTTCTGCGCCATCATAATACTTCTTATCTGACCGGGACGGCAGTAAACCGTGATGATGTCAGGCTCAAAATTGCAGCTTCTGAGCGGCGCGATCGTAAAGCCTATCGGCTTTTTGTCCGCTTTGAGCATCGGGTATTCTTCTCTCAGATACTTCTTTGAGCGCTCGTTGTCCTTCATAAAGAACTTTGTGCCCATGTATTCGTAGTCATCCTCGTCGAGGTCTACCAGACCGTAGGAAACAAGCGGCCATACACACCAGTGGTCTTCCTTGAGCATCGTGATCGCAGCTCTGTTGCGGCGTACCATTGCGTAAGCCTGGCACATGGCAAGCCTGTCACCGCGGTCACGGAACGGTCTGAGCGTTCCCTCGGGGATATCATCCTCCGAGTAAATGAGCTTTAGCGCGATGGGGCTGTAACGCAGGATCAGTCTTTGCTCGATTTCTTTGCCGAGTTCGTTGAATCTCTCGATTGTCATTTTTCTTTCCTCCGAATATGTTTAGATTTTCTCGTTTATCCAGTTTAATACATCGTTCATGACTTCTGCTTTGTTCGTTTCATTCAGAAGCTCATGCCTTGCTCCGTCGTAAAGCTTTAAGGTGACGTCCTTCATCCCGCTTGCAAGAAAATATGCATATGCGCGTTTTACGCCTTCACCGTTTTCGCCGACGGGGTCCATCGAGCCGGAAATGAACAGCACAGGCGTTTCCTTGTTCATTTTGTCAATGTTTTTCTTGTCGGTTATCATCATAAGTCCCTGCATCATGTCAGCGTACAGACGGGACGTGCAGGTAAAGCCGCACATGGGGTCTGCTATGTAAGCGTCAACTGTTTCGGGAACGCGCGTTAACCAGTCATAATTTGTCCTTATCGGCTTGAAGGAATTGTTGTACGAGCCGAAAGCGACGCCCTCGAGCGCTTTGTCAAATTTTGTCGGACTGATCGCTGCGGATACGGAAGCCATGGCTTTTCCGGCGGCAATAACAGCTCTTGCCATATGCGAAGTACCGCAAATCACGGCGCCTTTAAAATCCTGCGGATATGTGAACAGATACGTTCTTGCAAGAAAGCTGCCCATGCTGTGACCGAACAGGAAATGAGGCACCTCCGGGTATTCCTCAGCACTGATCGTGTATATCGTGTGCATGTCGGATACGACCTTCATCCAACCGTCCTTCGGGGCAAAATAGCCTTTTATAGCATCGCCCTGAACGCTTTTTCCGTGACCGAGATGGTCATTGATGTAAACGGCAAAGCCATTGTCGCAGAGAAAACGGCAGAATTCATCATAGCGCTCACAATGCTCTGCAATGCCGTGCGCTATCTGCACGGTCGCGCGTATATTACCGCTTTCGGGAGTATACAGGCGTGTGCGGATGTTATTTTTTTCATTTGAGGATAAAAAGTAGAATTCTTTTAAATTATTCATAGCCTTCATCTCCGAAATATGATATGATGTTATCATCATTCTTATTTTATCGTTTTTAATTCTGTTCGTCAATAAGGTCACAGAAATTTTGGAGGAAAGCTTATGCATAAGTATATACTTGCGCTTGACCAGGGCACGACAAGCTCACGTGCCATTATTTTTGATGAAACCGGAACGGCTGTCAGCATAGGGCAGGTTGCGTTTCGGCAGATATACCCGCATCCGGGATGGGTGGAGCATGACCCGATGGATATTTTGTCATCACAGTATGAAGCGATCGCGTCTGCGCTTGAAAAAAGCGGGATAAACGCATCGGACATTCTCGGAATAGGCATTACAAACCAGCGGGAAACAACGGTGATATGGGACAGACATACGGGAAAACCGCTTTGCAACGCGATCGTGTGGCAGTGCCGCAGAACGGCGGAGATTTGCGAGCAGCTCAAGCGCGATGGTATGGCGGATTTGATAAATGAGCGTGCGGGACTTCTCATTGACGCGTATTTTTCCGGTACAAAAATCAAATGGGCGCTTGACAATATAGATGGTGCAAAAGCGCGAGCCGAAAACGGTGACCTGATTTTCGGAACAGTCGAAAGCTGGCTGATATGGAATCTCACGGAGGGCGTACACGTCACAGACCATACGAACGCGTCGAGAACGATGCTGTTCCATATTGATAAGCTTGCGTGGGATGAGGATCTGTGCAAAATGCTCGGCGTGCCGATGTCGATGCTTCCGAAGCCTGTTCCGAATTCAATGGAATACGGCAAGGTAAAGCGTGGAATAAAAGGTCTTGAAGCACTTGCGGGAATTCCGATTTGCGGTGCTGTCGGTGACCAGCAGGCAGCGCTTCTCGGACAGGGCTGCATCGAAAAAGGGCAGGCAAAGAACACATACGGCACAGGCTGCTTTACGCTGATGAACGTCGGGGAAAAGCCTGTCAGATATAAAGACACGCTTCTTTCCACGATCGCGTGGACGATAGGCGGAAAAACGCAGTACGCTCTGGAAGGGAGCATTTTCAACGCGGGAAGCACGATCCAGTGGCTTGCGGATGAATTAAAGCTCATATCGGGCGGCAGGGAATGTGACGAGCTTGCACGGACAGTTTCGGATAACGGCGGCGTTTATCTTGTCAGCGCGTTTACGGGCCTCGGGGCGCCGTATTGGGATATGTACGCGCGCGGCGCGATTGTCGGTATCACGCGCGGCACGACAAGAGCACATATCGCGCGTGCAGCTTTAGAGGGGATCGCCTTTCAGGTAAAAGACCTCCTTGACGCGATGGAAAAAGCATCGGGAAGCGCGCTTTCCGTTTTAAAGGTTGACGGCGGCGTCAGCAATTCCGATTTCACGATGCAGTTTGAATCCGATATTCTCCGAAAACCGATCGACAGACCGAGCGTAGTCGAAACGACGGCGATGGGCGCTGCTTTCGCCGCGGGACTTTCAGCCGGTGTATGGACAGATATGTCTGATATTCAGGGACTTCGCACAGTCGGCAGAATTTTCACCCCGCAGATGGAGGAAGAAAAAGCAGTCAAGCTTCACAACGCCTGGAAGCGCGCCGTGGAACGAAGCGCAAACTGGGAAACAAAATAAAACGTCAAGAATCAGTTCAATCCTCCACCCATCAGAAAAACAAAAATGGCAGTTCGTTGACGACTTGCTCGATAAGGATGCATTATGAACTGTGAATTTTGTACGGAAAAATCCGATACTCGTTACAGATATAGATAAATCAAAATTTGTGGAAGTGCTTGATATGAAGAGAATAATGCCTTTTGTACTTGTAATTACTATGCTTCTAACCTTCTCAGCCTGTTCAAACAGCAAGAAGGATATTGAGGGCACAATAATCGGATATGTTCAAGTAGAAGAATATAATGGTCCTATAGCGATAATTGAAAGCAACGGAACTACCGTATATTTTGCTACCAGTATACTTAAGACAGCAGTTGAAGCTGACCAAAATGATGATACCCTTCTTGAAGCAATAAAGGATGGAGATATTACAAATATAAAGGTCAGTATAAATGAAGCAGAAACCGGAAAGACGATAGATATCAGTGGAAATAAAGTGACCGTATGGCAATCACATCAAATCCATAAAACAGATGGAGGATAGATTTTCATGATTAAAACGGAAAGACTTATTATATCTAAATTTACTAAGGAAAGATATGAGGCATTAAATACGACCTTGGAATATGTTCATAACAGATATGGTATTAAGCATTTTTTCTATGAAGCAGACATAAGAAATATTGCCAGTATGAAGCTATTAGAGAAATTTAGCTATGAACAAGGCAAATCTGATTGTTTTGACACAGAAACAGGGAAACATTTAGAACTTCAAGGATTTACTATACAATTGGAAGATGAAAACGGCAGTTCGTTGTGAACTGCCGTCCGCTTTTATCAAAAATCATACCTTACGACTTCATTTCGTAATAACCTTGTCTGGGTAATCTTTCAAAATGTTTCTGATTTCAGTCAAATTCTTGCTCTGATATTGATCCGCCCAATTCAAAAGAGCGATCAATGATTGAATTGTTTCTTTTTTCCCGTTTTCAATTCCAAGTTTTCTTCTGATAAATCGTCGTATGATCCTGTATCTGTATTTATGCTTCGGAACATGCAGCAAATAGATTTTATCCGCTTCCTGAAAGCACCGACTGCACCAGGCATAATATACGCCTTCTATGATCCAGTCTTTTTGTTCAAGAATTTTGTGCAGAAATTCATCGCGTTCCTGCGGATCTCTCTTAACGCCGTATGTATCAGCTTTGTTATCCCACTGCAGATCGTCAAGCTCATAATGCTGCACGGCGAGCTCTTGCGAAAGCTGATCGGCAAGATATGTTTTACCGCTTCCCGGACCGCCTATAATGAATATTTTCATTTATTCTTTATCAGCCTGATGATCCCGGCGGCTAAGAAAAGGACAGCGCATACAAGATTCAGCCAGCGGACAAAGACGCCCTCAAAATTGCAGAAGAACGCGATGAGCCATATCGCCGCGAGAAGAAAACTGAGAAAAATCTGGGCAGCCGGTTTATTCTTCATTTTTCTTTTCCTCTGCTGCGGAGTTCTCATCGTCGTTTTTATGACGCAAGTATTTGACAGCACAGACGACTGCTCCGGCCGCAAAAAGCACCGCGACCGCAAGATACATCCAGCGTTTGCCTTCGGTTATCTGTAAAAAACCGAAGAAAGTCCATGCGGCGATGGCTAAATACAGGACGATCTGTCCGATGGCTCTACTCTTCATCTTCGATAATCTCTCCTGATACGATATTTTTCGCGTCTTCCATCATCGTTTCCGGAATGTATAAATCAAAGCCTTCACCGGAATAGCCGAGAATGACAACGCCGAGATCGCCCGTACCGCACGGCTTTTTGAGAACGGGGATACCGTATGCTTCTAAAAGATTGACCTCGAGTTCCACATCAAGCTCGCTTCCTCCTACGTGGCGGAAAAACACGGGCTCTACGTTTTCGCCGTTTTCCTTTTTGGGCCAGCGCTCTGAAATCCTGTCATATTCCTTTTTTCTGAATCCGAACATTGTTTTTCCTCCCGTTTTATTTGTGATAACGGCTTCCTGCAGCGATTCCGAAGCCCCTGTAAATCTGTTCAAGCAGCATC
Source organism: Candidatus Alloscillospira sp. (assembly GCA_045600805.1). Taxonomy (GTDB): domain Bacteria; phylum Bacillota; class Clostridia; order Oscillospirales; family Oscillospiraceae; genus Alloscillospira. The sequence continues at coordinate 7,540 of JAZRYQ010000207.1, forward strand.
ACGCGCGCAAGATGATGCGGAAACGTCATTTTCGACATGGATATTCTCTCATCGGCTTCCTGCTTTAATCCGGCGTCCAGCCCGAAAGAGCTGCCGATAATAAAGCAGAGCTTTGAAGCGCGCTGCGCTGACTGCATTATCATATTTGAAAAATCCTCGCTTGTCAACGCTTTGCCTTCAACGCACATGGCAGCCACATACGCGCCTTTCGGGATTTTCTTGCGTATTTCGTCCGCTTCCTTTGAAAGGGCAGCGGATATTTCGGCGTTTGACGGCTCCTGTGAAAGCCGTACTTCCGCAAGCTCTGTAATCGTCAGTGCGCAGAAGGCGGAAAGCCGTTTTGCGTATTCGGAAACGGCATCAAGATAGAATTTCTCTTTCAGCTTCCCGACACATATAATGCTTATACTCTGCATTTTATACCTCCAAAGCAGGCCCCGCCTCGTATTTCGGCGCTATGTATACCGCAATATCGTCTCCTATCGAGGCTCCGCATTGCGTGAGCTTTTCCGTGACGGCGGAAAGCGCAAGCTCAGGCGTGTTGTTTTCGCGGCTCAAATGACCGAGCACGATTTTTCCCGTGCCTGTTTCATACAGCCTTGCGGCAAGCGATGCGCACAGCTTATTGGAAAGATGGCCGCGGTCGGATAAAATCCTCTGCTTTAAATAATATGGGTATGGCCCTGCTTTCAGCATTGTGATATCGTGGTTTGCTTCCAATATGCAGGCATTTACCCCGATAAGCGCTGACAGTACCTCTGCGCTTACATGGCCCATATCCGTGGCAATGGCAAAGCTTCTGCCGCAGGAGGTGAGCTTATATCCCACGCTCTGCTGCGTATCATGCGGTGTGCTGAATGCCCTGACCGTCACGGTACCTATCATAATATCTTCTCCGACGGGAATTTCGGAAATTTTTCCGAGGCATTCCGGGATCGCGGCTTCAATGCCGCCGGCTACAAGACAGGGAGCCATGATCGGTATATCATAATACTTTAACAGCATTTTCAGTCCCGATATATGGTCTGAATGATCGTGCGTGATAAGAATGGCGGAAATATCGCCGATATTGATCCCACACTCGCAGAGTGCTTGTTTTATGCGGCGCATGGAAACACCGGCATCAATCAGAATTATTGTATTTTCATCGTAAACAAGAGTAGAGTTACCGGAAGACGAGCTTCCAATCGTACGGAAAAACATATGATCACCCAAAAAAGGCGGAGCAAAAGCTCCGCCGCAATATTTTTAGTTGTTAACCGATATCCAGTGCGGTATCTTCTTCGTCGGGAATCGTAATACACTTGATGTCAGCGCCGATACCCTGAAGCTTTTCAATCAGATATTCATAACCGCGTTCAATATAGCTTACGCCTTCGATCTCCGTTGTACCCTGCGCCATAAGTCCGGCAATCACCATTGCCGCGCCTGCGCGAAGGTCCATCGCACATACCGGCGCTCCCGTAAGGGTTTCAACGCCTTCTATGATCGCAATGCGTCCGTCCACCTGGATCTTTGCCCCCATCTTGGCAAGCTCATCAACATATTTGTATCGGTTGTTCCAAACGCCTTCTGTCACGATGCTTGTTCCCTTAGCGCAGGAGAGCACCGCGGAAAGCTGCGGCTGCATATCAGTCGGAAAACCGGGATACGGCATTGTTTTAACATTTGTTTTGCGAAGCGGTGTATCGCGCACAATGCGCAGACGACCGTCACCCTCCGTAATTTTTACGCCCATTTCACGCAATTTGCATGAAATGCAGTCGAGATGCTTCGGGATCACATTGTTTAAAATAACATCTCCGCCTGTTCCGGCCACTGCCGCCATATACGTTCCGGCTTCTATCTGGTCGGGGATCATGGAGTAAAAACCAGAATGAAGCTCTCTGACACCGCGAATCTTGATAACATTCGTTCCGGCGCCGCGAATATCGGCACCCATGGAGTTGAGGAAGTT
>JAZRYQ010000208.1:0-2915 GCA_045600805.1 Candidatus Alloscillospira sp.
AGAAATTACAGTAATACGCAAAGATCTGAAATGCAACCGGGCAATAGAGGAACGCTCGGTGCATATTCAAGACACGCTGGACAGGGTCTCCGCAAACGAACGCCGTGCCGCAGGGCGTGACGTTCCACAGCAAATCACCTATGAAGAAACCAATATTACAATCAAAAATAAAGAAAGGAATTACGAACTATGAATAACAATACTATGAAAACGCCGGTAGTCATTCCGGTATCTAAATTACACCCCTTTGAGGGGCACCCCTACAAGGTACTCGACAACGAGGAAATGAATACGCTGATCGAAAGCATTCAGACGCAGGGTATTCTTTCTCCGCTGATCGTAAGGCCGATGGAAAACACCACAGATGAATATGAGGTCGTAAGCGGACACCGCCGCTTGCACGCCGCAGTGAAGGCAGGGCTGGAAACAGTTCCTGCCTTTATTTATGCCCTTGATCGGGATGCCGCTGCCATTGCCGTGGTGGACAGCAATCTGCACCGTGAGCATATCCTGCCGTCTGAAAAGGCATTTGCGTACAAAATGAAAGCCGACGCTCTCAGCCATCAGGGACAGCGCTCGGATTTAACTTCGGGACAAGTTGTCCCGAAGTCAGATGGCAACAGAACGACCGCCGTGATCGGCGAGCCGCTTGGTGAAAGTTACAAGACTGTTCAGCGGTATATCCGCCTGACCTATCTGATACCCGAACTGCTTACGATGATGGACGAAGGAAAGGTCGCTCTCTCCGTCGGCGTAGAGCTTTCATTCCTGCCGGAGCAGTTTCAGTACGATGTTTTGGAAATCTGTGGGATGAATGACTGTACACCGTCCTATTCGCAGGCGTGGCATCTGCATCAGTATTACAATGACGGTGTTTTGGATAAATACCTTATCTTCACAACACTTTCCGAAGAAAAAGCAAATCAGCGGGTGACGGTGCAGGTTCCGATGGATCGCCTGCGTGATATCGTCCCCGAAAGCTATACCGTCAAGCAGACCGAAGATTTCTTAATCAAGGCGGCTGAGTATTACCACCGGAATATCATCCGTCAGCGTAACCGGGATTCGAGATAAAAGGAGAAACGATTATGACAAACGATAAACTGAATATTACCCCTCATCCTCCGACACTCTCGGAGGATGTTTTCGTTACCGCCGATAATAACTTCTCTATGAAGATCGGCGGAACGATTTATGACGTTACAACCCATTTCAATCCGGACGGGAAACAGACCGTACTGGAACAGTTTGCGGAACTCTTGAAGCGTAAGAACTTCTGATCCGCACATTTCACAATATCGACCGGGCATAGTAAACTATACTTGCCTTTGCTATGCCCGGTTGTCTGAAAGGAGAAAAAAGTATAATGACAACAGCAAAAAACAATTTAGGGCAAAACAACAAAATCACGGCTCTTTACTGCCGTTTATCACAGGATGATCTGCCGGATGAAAAGGCGGGAAAAAGGAAACGTCAGGTTGAGGATGAGTCGAACTCGATAACGAATCAAAAAAAGATGTTACTTGATTACGCTAAGCGGAACGGATACACCCCTACCGAATTCTTTGTGGATGACGGCGTTTCGGGTACTACCTTTGAAAGACCGGATTTCATTCGTATGGAGGAAATGATAGAACGGGGCGAAATCGGAACGGTCATCGTCAAAGACCTGTCCCGTTTTGGCAGAAACTATCTGGAAGCCGGGCAGTATCTTGAAATCAAGTACCCGACACTGGGCGTTCGCTTCATTGCCATTCAGGAAAATGTGGATACCGAACAGAATAGCGGAGCGGAAATGATGCCATTCCACAATATCTTCAACGAATGGTATGCGGCGCAAACTTCAAAGAAAGTCCGTGCAGTAAACCGTATGAAGGCTGAAAACGGAAAACGTGTTTCTTCTGCCGTGCCTTATGGCTACAAGAAAAATCCCAATGACGAGGAGCACTGGATAATTGACGAGCCTGCGGCAGAAGTGGTTCGCAAAATCTATGATTTATGTCTCGCCGGACGTGGGCCAACGCAAATTGCAAGCCAACTTGAACGAGAAGGCATTATGACTCCGACTGAATACTATCGTTCCCTCGATAAAAAAACGGGCATTAAGCTTCCTATAAAGCCTCACCTATGGAAAGACTCATCTATTGAGCATATTCTTTCCAATCGGCAATACACCGGGTGCGCTGTAAATTTCAAAAGCACAACTATCAGCTACAAGGTTCACAAGACGGTTTACAACTCCGCCGAAGATCAGCAGATCATCCCCAATATGCAGGAGCCGATTATTACAGAAGATGTATGGGAGCGTGTGCAAGTGTTACGAAGCAATAAACGCAGAGCGACTGCAACGGGGCGAAAAAGCCTTTTTAGTGGATTGGTATACTGTCCGGACTGCGGAGCAAAACTGCATTTCTGTGCCACTAAAAGTCTAAGACGAGATCAAGAATTTTTCCGCTGTGCTAATTCCAAAAGCGGGAGAGGCCTTTGTAAAATTCATTATATTCGTGATGTGGTGCTTGAGCAAATCGTAATGGAAGCTGTCAGTGATATTTCAGATTTCATCCGTTGTTATGAGAATGACTTTCTGAATCTGATCAAAATGCGCAATACCGTCGGCAGAGAAAGTGATATTCAGACTTTGAAAAGCACTATTCTCAACGGCAACAAACGCATCAAGGAAATTGACCGCAATATTTCCAGTCTGTTTGAAAAGAATGTGAGCGGCGTGATTTCCGACGAGCGCTTTATGACAATGACGGCAGATTACGAATCGGAACAAAACACTTTGAAAAAATCCATTGCCGAAGCGGAAGAGCAGCTTGCCAAAGCAGAGCAGAACGCCATTGATGTGCGAATGCTTCTGAAAGGATTCCGCAAATATTCCGAGATGCGGGAGCTTACTCCGGAGATCGTGA
>JAZRYQ010000209.1:0-3291 GCA_045600805.1 Candidatus Alloscillospira sp.
GTATTTTATTATTGTATCTTCCACGCCCGTCAGAACGTACTGCTCTGTTTTTTCCCCGTCGCCGCCGTTTGCGTCAAATGTTATCTTCAATGTCGCGCCTTTGAAGTAACCCGGGTTGTTCGTCGTGTCGATGCGGGCGTATTCCCCGTCTGTATGGGCAGCGTCGTATACCGTGCCGTGCTCGCCCACGATAGACGCACAGTCTGTGAACATGTCGCTGTCGTTGTCTGCCGGTACAGCAAAGCTCTGCGATGCTTTGACCGACGCAAGCTCGGCACAGCCCGAGAACAGCTCTTCCATATCCGTTACATTTTCCGTATTCCAGTTGCTGAGGTCAAGACTCTGTATACCCGATGCTTTGAACATACCGTTTATGTTTTCAAGCTTTGTCGTGTCAAAGCCGGATACGTCAACTGACGTCAATGCCGCTGTTCCGCTGAACATACCCGACATATCTTTCACATTCTCTGTGTCTGGTGTTTCCGGCATCGTTACGCTGTAAAGTGCAGCGCAGTTTGCAAACATGTTCGCTGTCGTCTCCGCGCTTTCAAAGCTGAACGAGGATAGATTCACCGTTCCGACAAGCGCGCACTCTGAAAACATATTTTCAAATGTTTCCGCATTTGCCGTGCTCCAGCCGGACACATCCGCCGCCGTCAGCTTGGCACATCCTGCAAACACGCTTGACATATCCTCGACCTTCGCCGTGTTCCATGCGCCCGTTCCGCTGATCGTCGCCGCGTTTGAACAGCCCGAAAACGCACTGCTTATATCCAGCGCGTCTGTCATGTCGATGTTATTCATTCCCGTGAATGTCCTGGCACTCGTAAAGCCTGCGAACAGCTCGCTTGAATCTACATTGGCATATACTGCATCACTTTCATTATATCCGTTGCCCGAAAGGATCAGATGCAGCTTATCGTCTGCGTCCTTTGTTATGTATGCCTTGATCGTTCCTTTATTGAATGCATCGGCATAGAACGCTTCCTCATAATCATCTTCTGTCAATATATAATCGTGTGTTACGATCGTTACCGATGCGATGTCTGATTTCGGTGTTTCCGCTCTGTACCAGGTGCCCTTTTCGGCCAGAACGGGCATCGCCGGATGTATGATGAGCTTTACCGTCTGTTCTGCCTTTGATGCGTACTTTGCGTTTACGCCGCGCATGATCAGCATGATTCCCGAAAACAGCAAAAGCACCGCAAGCACTATGGCTATTGCCTTGCCGTACCCTTTTCTTTTCCCGTTTCTGTTTCCTTCATCCGTAAAGATCATTCCCGTTCACCGCCTTCCTGTTTGTTACTTTTTATAATCTTTTTGATTTTCTTTGTCAAATCAACCATCTTCGTCCACCCCATGTTATTCTTGACAAACTATTTATCTGCATTATATCACTATTTCCGACAATTTCAAGTACTTTTTTAGTAAAATGTCATTTTTTCGTAATTTTTTGTCACCAACGTATTTCTCCACGATATACATTATAATATTAGGAAAATCCGTAAAGCCTGCATTTTAAGTCTGCCGGTCTGTTTTTGAGTGTGAACCGCAGGCTTTTGTTACTTTTGTAATCAAAAAAGTTACAGAATTCTATCAGTCATTAAAAATTTCTTCAAAATACATCGTATTTATCTAATATGCACAACCGAAAAAGTAAATTTTAGTCACCTTTTAGTTAAAAAATAGCTTGCAATCTGTAATCTTTTGTAATATAATATCGCCATGATAAACAAAGCGTTACAAAATAACAACAATCAATCATAAAGCGGGGGATTTATAAACTATGAAAAGAGAAAAAGTGAATAACGGATTCGGGTACAATCTGCTGACCGTGATCGGGATCATCCTTTGCGTGATCCTGATACCGATTCTGATCATCAACATCACGCTGATCGTCAAGAGCTGCGTAAAGCCGGACACGGTACCAAACGCAGGCGGTTTCCTGCCGCTCATCGTTCTGACCGATTCTATGTACCCGAACATCAAAAGCGGCGATCTCATCATCTGCCACACGGCAGACCCCGAGAGCATTGAACCGGGAGATGTAATTTCCTTCTTCGATCCCGAGGGTAACGGTACGAGCATTGTTACTCACCGTGTTGTTGAAATCACAAGCGACAACGGCGAGCTTGCTTATAAAACAAAAGGCGACGCGAACAACACAGGAGACGCAAGTCCCGTTCCTGCTTCCAAGCTTGTAGGCGTATACAAAACACGCCTTGCCGGAGCCGGAAACATTGCGATGTTCATGCAGACAACTCCCGGACTTCTCATCTGCGTGCTTCTTCCGCTTCTGCTTCTTGTAGGCTATGACACGATACGCCGCAGGAAGTACAACTCAAAGCATAAGGCGGACACGGACGCACTCATGGCTGAGCTCGAGGCATTAAAAGCTGCGCAGGCGCAAAAGGAGGAGGTTGTGAATCAGTAATATCAACGAAAAAAGCAAAAGCACCCGCATAGGAGAAAGACACGCTAAGCAAAGCAAAAAGAGATTAAATTGAAAAGAGAAAAAATATTTAATAAAAAGGAGTTAAAAAAATGAAAAAGAACAAAATAATGAGACTTGCATCCATTTTATTGGTTTGCGCTCTCATGACCTCATGCGTTATCTCAGGTACCTTCGCAAAGTACACGACCACAAACTCGGCATCAGACACAGCAGTTGCCGCAAAGTGGGGCGTTGTGATCACCGCCGACGGCAGTCTGTACGGCAAAAACTATGAGACAGGAACTGCAACAAATAAAGACGTACCTTCTGTAGAAACTACTGCAAGCAAGCTTTCCGTTAAGGCATCAGGTGCTTCCAAGCTCCTTGCTCCGGGTACAAAGAGCGGTGAAAAAGGTTTTGATTTCTCCATCAACGGCACGCCGGAAGTTCGCACAAAAGTCGATATCACGGTTAAAGCACAGGATATCTACCTTGCAACAGGCACATATGCGGTTATGAGAGAAGTAAAAGTCAACGCAGTTGACTTTGCTGCAAAGAAGACCTCCGGTATTTACACTCTTGCCGACAATGCTTACACAAAGGTTGCTGATGCCGGAACATATAGTTCCAGTGCAACATACTATGAGCTTTCTGACAAGGTAGAACTTACTGAAGCTTACTATCCGGTTATTTATGCTAATACAAACAGTAACGCAACAGCAGCAAATATTACCGGCATCGCAGCGGCAATCGCAAAAAAGCTTAATACCAGCCCTTCTGATACTGATAGCAGCACAGCAGGTGTAACATACACAGTCACAAAGACTCTTGATCCCAATGTAGCGCTTTCAACTCTC
>JAZRYQ010000210.1:0-3190 GCA_045600805.1 Candidatus Alloscillospira sp.
TCTTTGCTTCCGCAGCCGCAAAGCATTGAAATCGAGAGTATTGCTATTATGCAGGATGCAAGAATACTGCGTAGCATTTTCATGATAGTTAACTCCTTTTTCAGAATGATTGCTTCGGAATTGTGCTCTGATTATATCAAAGCTTTATTATCATTTCAAGCATACAAATGTTAAATAATTGAAAACAGCTTGTGTAAAGAAGCGGCAAAAACAGGAAGACGGGCGTAGCCCCGCCTTCCTTTTTTCTGCTCAACACAAAGTATTGACAGTACAAAACAGTGATTATTTGTCAATAATTCCCGTTACCATGGTAAGGAAGCAGTTTGCGCTCCATGAGCTCCATGCCCATCCGTCTGCCGGCTGGGGAGGAATCTGCTGAGCTGCTTTCTCGCCGTTATACTTATAATAGTTATACGGTGCATATCCGAGTATAATACCCTCGCGGTTCGTATGATCGCAGTATCTGCGTGCGATGATCTCTGCTTCTTTCTGTTTGCCTGCAGCCTGAAGTCCTACACTCAGAATCATATTCAGAGGTCCGACCACGCGGCCGCATACAAAGGAAACGCCATAAGTCGCAAGCTCACTGTTCACGTTCTCCGAGGCAAGACCGATATCCGTAAGCCACTGATTTTCCTGTGTGAGCTTTTCAGCAACAGTATCAATGATATGCTGCGGCAGGCGTTTACCGAGAATGATCGGCTGATAGCATGCAAGGCTCATAGAATCCACGGGTTTTCCCTTGACCTTTGCTGTAAACTTCTCGCCGTCCCAGAACTCGTTGACAAGGATGTCCGTCAGATTTCCTGCGCGTTTCATCCATTGATCATGTTCATCGTCCTTGCCGCATTTCTTCGCCAGCACGGCGACAGCTTCCATTAACAGTACCAGAAATGCCATTGCATTCGGGTCGATCGTCGGGAATCCGTCACGGAAAATGGAGGAATCATCCCATCCGGATTCATGCGGGCTTAAAAGGGCGATTGTGTCATCACCGCGTCCTGAGCCGCGATATTTTACCCAGTATTCGACCCATGCAGCCATCTTTGGATACATACGCTCTGCCTCTGCCGATGTGATGAAATCGTCACCGATATTACGGAAGAGATAACCCAGCGCAAAGCCTTGGAAAGCAGGCTGCATTCCGCCCATCGGGAACGTGCTGTATGTTATCATATTCGGAACACGGCCCGTGATCTCATCCTGATACAGGAACATAACGCATATCAGGCGCCATGCTTCCTGTGGGTCTGCAAGCATTGGCATCGCGTTATAGCTCTGCTGCCACGGGGCCGCAGCGCAGGACCACGTATTCTGGAAGAGGATATGTGAATCCTTAAATGTACCGATTTTTTTCGTCTTGTTGCTCCAAACAAGCCACTGGGCATACTTCGCCATTTCTTCATATCCCTTAGCAGGAGCATTATATTTCTTTCTGAACTGTTCAAAATCCTCGCGGTTATTTTCTACCAGTTCATCGAAATCTTCATATTCGCCAAACGGAAGAAGCTCATCCCGATAATCATGTATTGCCGCCTCAAAGGTTTGTGTCATAATATCCGGCATAAACTCGATTCTGACAAAGGAATACTCGTTTTTGTCATAATCAAACGGCGCTGCTACACTGAAATTTCCGGCAAGGGCCTTGAAAAACAGCTTGCCGAACTTTCCGAATTCGCCTTCCCAACCGCTTCCGTCGGCTTTCGCATAGATACCGCGGCAGGCGCGAGCACCGTTTCCCGATGCGGAGCGAAGCTCAAGGCGAAGTCCGGCATTCATTCCGCGAATTCGGATATGTGAACGATCGGTAAGGGCTACCTCGACTTCGGCATCTTTACCGGCGGAAAGCTTAACGGAGCCTGCATCGGCAAAATACGTGTACTTTACCGGTACGCCGTTAATTGTCAGCTTCATGTCAAATGCAAAATCGGTTATATTCAGCGATGTTCCTGTCCAGTTATTGCCGAGGCGCAGAAGGCCGTGTTTGTAATAATCTTCAAATATATACGTATTAGAGGCATTGCGCGCAAACGACGCACGTACTAAGTTAAAACGCTCATAGGTACCAAACATAGTCGTCCTCCTTATAAAACTTTATGCGCCAGAGCAAGTAAAGCTGCTCCGTAGAACGGGCACTCAACAATACCCGAGCGAATCGTATTCAGTGCTTTCAGCGTTATCTCTCTCGCCTTATCCTGTTCTCCGGCATCATACATACCCGCGACAAGCAGGAAGTCCTCTTCATTCTCGACATCACCGACTGTAAGCTTGCTGATGATATCCTGCGGCAGACGTTTGCCAAGAATTACGGGAATCTGCGATAACTTCTCATCCGCAACGGAGAGTTCTCCTGTATAGGCGTTTTTACCGACGAATTCTTCGCCGTTCCAAAGCTCGTAAACAAGACGATTGAGAAGTGCTTTTGAGTATGCCTCCCACTTCTGTCCTACACCGTCATCGTATTCCATATTGGCAAGTTTTCCGAGAACTTCCGTAACAATGACCAAATATGCGTTCAGATCCGGCGCAAGGACAGGTTCACCGACCTTGAAATACGCGGGCGATTTTGTCAAGCCGCTTTCAAAGCGATAAGCATAGAAGCACAAGCCGTCCTTGTCAACAGTGCGTTCATGGATCCAATAGCGTGCTAATTTTTCCAGTGCCGCATAAGCTCTGTAAATCTCGCCGCGGGAATCATTCAGAAGATTCTCGTTGATAAGGCGTTCCACCGCGATACCGACGATGGGTTCTGCGGGACATGAGAGAATCATATCCAACGCCTTAACAGGGTCTTTAAAGGCCATGGATGCGACCGACATCAATCTGGCATTTGCGACAATAGAGTTATATTTACTCTTAACGATGACCTTTCTGCCGTCTTCAAACGTTCTGTGACCGAGCCACAACGGATAGGCGACCTTCTCTTTTACGTCATTCCACTCCTCCGGAACATCGACAAGAGAATCAACAAACGCAGCAAATTCAGCTTCGTTCTCCTGTGCGCATTCTTCAAGCGTCCTGGTGATTTCGGGTATGGCCGTATCGCTCGGCAAATCATAAACGTATAACTCAAACTCACCGTCTTCGGGGATAATATCATACACCGGTGTAACAGAGTGGAACTTGCTGAGCTCCCATGTATCATCAAATGTGTATGTTCCCTTTTTAGCGACAATGAAATACGAAACAG
>JAZRYQ010000211.1:0-11341 GCA_045600805.1 Candidatus Alloscillospira sp.
CTTTTATCGTAAAATCCTTGAAATACTGCGTTTTCAAGGCATATAGGCAAAAAGAAAGAACCCATATTCTATTAGAATATGAGTTCTTTTATGGTTGCGGGGGAAGGATTTGGACCAACGACCTCCGGGTTATGAGTCCGACGAGCTACCAAACTGCTCTACCCCGCGATATGAATTTAGCTTATATATAATAACATAACACACATGGTACGTCAAGAGGTTAGCACAACATTTTTTGCTTTTTTCGGAAAATCTTTATACCGTGTGCGTATTCCTACGCTGAAATAACATGATGTATTCAAAATTCAGAACAGATCCAACATACTGTCCAGATAAACTGCTTCTCTGACAGGAAGCTGATATTCAGGCCTGGTCATGTAGTATAGCAGAAATTCCAGAATCAACGCACTGCCGAGGCTGCGGCCTTCAATTTTATAATGAGAAAAGCCGGCGGGCAGATAAATGTTCCGGATGTCATCAATGCCGATAAAGCCCGGATTATTCATGGCATTGGAAAAACGATAGCCTTCCTTGCCGTCCGGTGCGACACAGATGTGGTCGGGACAGTATTCACCGAGGCTTTTGCGGCTGACGTTCTCGTAACAGGCTTTCCGGTCATAGCAGTCAAACCAACAGCACTCATTACAAAGAAATTCAACTTTACCTTTTTGCTGCGGGGACAATGTGCTCAGCTTATCAAAAGCTTTATTCAGCCGAAAATCCGGCACGACAAAGCGGAACTCATCCCGGTTTACCTCTGCTCGGAAATCTTCAAAATCTGTCAGTACCTTTGTAGTAGAGGAAACGAGATAAAGTCCCGGATATTTCATTGTCAGATAATCCAAAAGCAGATCGGAATGAATGATCACGCCGTTTTCGCCGGAGTTTTCAAACATGGAGCAGAGCTGATTGCATTTTCTGTCTGCAAGGTGTTCCTCATGCAGCAGGGAGTTTGAAAATGTCAGACGGGCGGATATCCCATATTCGCGCATCAGAGCCAAAACCTCCTGCGGATCATTATTTCCGAAACCGACTCGCCCGCCGCCCCAAAGACAGTCTGCCGGTGCGCCGTAGATAGAGCCGATGCCGCACCAATCGTAGAAATATTCGCGATGCTCACGGAAAAGCGGCAAAAAGATGCGATACAGGTCATAGAATTCAAATAAACCGGGAAGATGATAATACGCTTTTCCGTCCATATCCGTGTCGCCTCGCTTTCGCTCCCATTATAATATGAAATCCGGACTTCGTAAAGAAGGCTCTGCGATATGGATGACCGATCTGCGCATATTTTATTTTTTATTCTGATCGATTTCACCATGAAGCCACGACAGCGCGTCGGACAATCCTCCAAGCGTGTCGATCAGGCCACTGCTCACGGCTTCCTCACCGTATATGACAGTGCCGACATCGGCTGCCAGCTCGCCTGTTTTGAGCATATATTCCATGAGCTTTTCTCTTGAAATCCTTGAATTTTCCGTGATAAATCTGACAATGCGCTCCTGAATTTTACCGAAATAATTATATGTCTGCGGAACGCCGATTATGACGCCGTTCAATCTTACAGGATGGATCGTCATTGCCGCTGACGGAACGATAAAAGATTTTTTCGCCGCGCACGCAAGCGGAACTCCTATGGAATGACCGCCGCCGAGAACGAGCGAGGCCGTCGGCTTTTTCATGCTCGCGATAAGCTCCGCAATACCGAGCCCTGCTTCGACATCACCGCCCATCGTGTTTAACAGAACCAGAAGCCCGTCAACCTCCTCCGATTCCTCGATTGCGGCGAGCAGCGGCATAACATGCTCATATTTTGTCGTTTTTGCATCCTCCGGCAGGATCTGATGCCCTTCGATTTGCCCGACTATCGTAAGACAATGGATCGTTCCGCGTTCGGATCTCATCGTTGCAGAGCCAAGCTCTATCAATTCATTCTGCTGTTTCTTCTCTTCCAAAAAAATCACCCTCCATAGTTTTCACCAAAGGAGGGTAAATATTCATATTTCTTTCTCAATGAATCTTCCGTTTTCCCAAACGGAGATTTTTTTAAACCCCGCGTCACGGATGACCTTCAGCGCAATGTCAAACCCGCATGTGATGTATTCTTTAAAATGACAATCCGCTGAGACGGTCACTTTTCCGCCGAGCTCACAGAGCCTTTTGAGAATAAACGGCGCGGGATAGGGAAGAGCTTTATAGCCGCGCGCGATCGCGCCTGTGTTGACTTCAAAAATCACGCCGTATTTATTGCACTCCTCAAGAGCTGTAAGTGCCGTATCCATGTATTCGGTGCTCTGCTCATCAAAATAGCGATTGTCGTTGTTGCATTTCGTCACAAGATCGAAATGGCCGATCATAGTAGGGCGTTTTTCCGCTGCCTTGACCATGTTGTCAAAAAAGCGTTTTACAAGCGTCATCGCGTCACCGCCGCAGATATTGTCCCGCACTTTGATAAAATCTTTTATATCGCCGTCAACAGCAATATGCTCACCCGTATGCCTGTCCATGTCGTAATGTACATCGCCGATGATGTAGTCATATTTTTCAGGACACGCCGACGGAGCAAAAACATCCTCTTCAACGCCCGTATAAAGTCTGATTTTTCCGTCGTACTGCGCTTTCGCTTTTTTCATTGTGTCAAGATATGTCTTTTCATCCGGCATGGAATACTGCATGTCAAACGGCGCGTAGCCGTGACAGGACATGCCGAAATCGGTAAAACCGACGCCTGCCGCGGCATCGATCATTTCATTCAGTGTATTTCTGCCGTCGCACATGGTGCAGTGGTTGTGCAGTGTCGAAGAGATCAACATCCTATCGCCGCCTTTCTCTTGCCACGATTATAACATAAATTTTCGGAATTTTGTATGGATAAAATAAAAAAATTAAGTATTCACGCAAACATCGTATTGAGTTTTCACTTTTTTCGTGATAAAATATAAAAACAGATACTGTGTATTCAAATTAAGTTAACATAAGAAAGGAATTAAACATTATGGTAGATTTTGATAAAATGCCTGCCTCCAGACAGCCTGTCGGCTCATTTCCGTGGATGATGCAGCAGCCGCCGAAAGCGCTCTACCCGGGAAACCGTCCTGTAACCGCTAAAGAGAACTATCTCAAAGTCCTCAAAGGCGAAACACCTTACTGGATGCCTATCTGGCTCGTTGATACCCAGTACTGCTGGCCTGACTGCTATGCAGAGCATGCCCTTTGGGAAGGCAACGGTCCTGACTGGTGGGGCCAGGAATGGGTATGGGTCGAGCAGGCCGGCGGACAGATGCCCAAGCCCGGCACACGCACGATTTATGATATCACAAACTGGAAGAACGAAGTAAAGGTTCCTGACCTTGACGCTGTTGACTGGGATGAAGACGTTAAGTTCCAGACACTCAGATACGATCCGGACAGATGCCACCTGTTCCACTGCACAGAAGGTATCTGGGAGCGTTTGCATGAGCTCATGCCGATGGATGAAGCGTTCCTTGCTCTTTATGAAGAGCCCGAAGCAGTTCATGAATTCAACGAGATGATGACACAGTACAAGATCAAGTTGCTCTCCATCATTTTCGAGAAGTATGCACCGATCGACTACATCGTATACGGCGATGACTGGGGCACACAGAGATCCGGTCAGTTCTCAAACGATATGTTCCGTGAGATGTTCATGCCCTATACAAAGAGAGTATGGGATTATGTCCACGAGCAGGGCAAATATGTTGAGCTCCACTCCTGCGGCCTTACCCAGCAGTACATCGAAGAGTTCATCGAAATGGGTCTTGATGCATGGGCTCCCCAGCCTATCAATGACCTTGATATGCTCACCGCAAAGTACGGCGACAAGATTTCTCTCACCGTTGCTATCCCGGGAATCAATGAAGCAAAGACAGAAGCGGAAGTCAGAGCTTGTGTACGTTCCTTCGTTGATGACTATGCTCCGCGCGGTCACCGCGTTGTTGCAAACGGTATCAACACCATCCCGAACAGAGACCTCATTCCCGCAGCACTTGAAGAGCTTTATTATGATTCTCTCGAGTTCTACGCAAAGGTTCGCGACGCGGAAGCAAAATAATTCATTTCAAAAGCATATCCGGCAATACATTGCGTATTGCCGGATTTTTGTATCTTGTTTATTATCTGTTGCGTTTATATGCGTCGAGGCCGTACTCCTCACAGACCTCCGTGAGCCATTTGTTCCTTGCGTTGAGCGCGGCATCGTCGGGATCGCAGAACAGCCACCCGTCGAGACAGTACATGCCGTATTTTGTGTATCTGTCGATCGTGTCACGTGCAAACTGCTTGAATTTTTCTTCCGTGCAGGAAGGATCGACAAGCTCGCCCGCCATGTCAAAGCCGCCGCAGATAACAAGCTTGTCACCGTATTTCTTTTCGATGGCGACAAGGTCATTGCAGTTCTGCGCGGGGTCCCAATAGGTAACGCCCATTTCAAGCCAATCGTCGATGAACATTTCACATGCTCCGCAGCAGTGATTTGCTACAAGAATACCGCGCTCTTTGGCGTAAGCTATCAGACGCTCATAAGCGGGACGGAAAAGCTCACGGTACTGAGACAGGGACATAAACGGGGATTTCCATGTTGCCAGATCATCGGTAAGCTGAAGAATGTCGGGCTTGTATAGATCGATCGTATTTTCAAGCACCGTGCAGTAAAAATCAGACATGTAATCCACAAGGGCTTTTACTTCCTCTGGCTCTTCAAACAAAGCGCAGAGCCCTTCTTCAAATCCCATAAACGACATGATAAGCTGGAAATAACCGAGATGGAGCATAAGACCGAATGCGGTTTCCTCTCTGTTTATGCCCATTGCCTCGACGTTTGCAAGGTCTTTTTCAGCCATGGCTTTCCAGTCAAAGCCTGTAAGATCGGGGGCTTTGATAACATCACGCCACTCGGAGATATCCTTTAATATAAAATTATTCGGCTCCGGAATAGGACTGAAGCCGGTTTCCCTGTTGGTAATGTACTTTACGCCCCATATGTCGAGAAGACCGCCTTCCACGGGACGATGCGCGAGAACACCCGGCATCTGATTCATAACGGTGAGAGGGAATTTTGAATACGGATTCGGACCATAGCAAAACTGGAGCAGCCTGTCGGGCAGAATACCCTTTGCCATATCAAGATATTGCTGTTTCGGTGTGCGTGCCATAGAATAAACCTCCTGTTTGTTATAAATAGTATTTTATTTTTTCGCGGCGCGAACCATAGCTTTGATATTTTCAAACGGTGTGTCCGGCGGAAGGTCACAGCCCGGAGCGAGAATGAATCCGCCGCCGAGTCCTGCTCTGTCACAGACCTTTTTCGCCGTATCATATACTTTATCCGGTGTTGCCTGAAGCATGACTTCTACCGTATTGAGATTGCCGAATATCGCATAATCTCCGCGCGAAAGCGTGAGAGCGTTGTTGATATCCACGCTGTCAAGCGAGAAAATGTCGATCCCGCTTCCGATGAGCGGCTCAAGGCGCGTTGTTGTATCGCCGCAGATGTGGAGCATGACGGGAACACCGGGACGGCGTGTTTCGGCAAAAATGCGTTTTAATCCGGGAAGAGAATATTTCTCGAAAAATTCGCCGCTGATGAGGTTGACAGACGAAACGGGATCGGCAATCGAAACAGCCGAGGCGCCGTTGTCCAGCTGGTCGTTTATCATTTTTATCGTCATATCGACCGAAAAATCAATGATGTACTGCATATCATCGGAGCCTTCGTGGAGAGCCATCATAAGGTTTTCCATGCCCATTGTGCCGGCGGCAGACGTGAGCGGGCCTGTTCCGAAAGCGAGGATCAGCTTTTCATTTCCGATTTTCCGGTCAAGCAAAGCAAGCTGACGGCGGAAGAATTTCCACATCTCGTGATTTTCCGTTTTTGCAAAAACATTATGCGCGTTGTATGCGCAGATATCCTTCGGCTCAGCGATCTTTGAGCCCTGCATCACGCGGCGCATTGCGCTGTTTGCCTGTGCATTGGCATAAACAAGGTCGGATTCGATCTCATCATAAACGCCGATGACAAAATCAGCAGCCTTTTCGTCCTCCATGGCGAAAAAATCATCGGCTGTTATGCCGGCACGTTTCTGCATCCAGTTGTATCCGTCCAGCACGGCCACGGGAACACGCGGTACGGGTTTAAATGAAATTGCGTCAAGAATGAGTTGCTTCGATGTCATTTCATGTCCTCCTGTTCTTTATTTCGCGCTTTCGGCAAGCTTTTTGCCGAGCTCAAAGGCGCGCTGCAGGTCCTGCGGCCAAACGGTTTCGTGGCGTTCACGCTTTGCTTCCACGTCAAACATGGAAGAGGCGTATTTTGAGTAGTCATCCCACTGCCATGTCTCGTTTGCCATGATGTATTCGGTCGTACCGCCGAGAACTTTGAGATTATTCGTGTTTGTCTGATATGCGTAAAGCTGGCAATCGGAGAATTTTTCAGGGCAGTTCATCGTGAATATGAATGCGCTGTTTATATGTCCTTTGAAATACGGCGGCGTTTTGTCGTAGGAAATGTACTGGAATGCAAGACGCTCAATGAAATTTCTTGTCATACCGGTCACGTCTCCGACGTACAGCGGTGAACCGACGATAAGCGCGTCACATGTTTCGATATCCTCCAGAAGCGGTGTGAGGCCGTCTTTTACATTACATCTTCCGAAGTTCGGATTACCGATACGTTTGCACGCACAGCAGCCGATGCAGCCTTTGTAATCCATATCTATAAGGTCATAGTATTTGATCTCAGCGCCTGCTGACTGAGCACCCTCAAGAGCTTTTTTGAGCATCTGAGCGGTGTTCCATGTTTTTCTGGGACTTCCGTTAACGGCAATAACTTTCATTTTGTTTGCTCCCTTCGTTGGTATGTAAAAATAATTGTTAATCCATGTAAGCAGGTGACGGCTTCATCGCGGTGGAGCCGAGAGCCTTTACATTTGCAAAAAGCTCACGCACATCACGCAGAATCTGGCCTGTATAACGGACATCTCTTGCGCATACGCCGACGGCGTCGATCCCGAGCGCGTCAGCAAGATACAGCGCGCGGTACATATGATACCGCTGCGTCACGATCACTATTTTTTCATATCCGTAATATTCTTTTGCACGGAACAGACTGTCATAGGTTGAGATCCCGTATCTGTCAACCATGATATCACCGGACGGAACATCGCGCTCCTCGGCAAAATCCACCATTGCCGAGGTCTCGTCATATTCCGGCTTTACGCTGTCACCCGTCATGAAGAGCACATCGGAAACGCCGGCATTGTATAATTCAACGCCGCGTTCCAGTCTGTCAGCGAGCATAAGCGTGGGACTTCCGTCAGCTTTTACGCCTGCCCCGAGAATGAGAACGCAGTCATAATCCGAAAGGGATGAAAAATCATCGTAGATCCGAAGCTGTGAGGAAAGCGTGATTTTCGTATTAATACTGAAAACAAGGGAAAGAATAATAAGACCGATGCAAAACAGAACGCCGATAACTTTGAAAAATGCTTTAATCGTTGTCACCACCCGCGAAAATTTCAATACCCGTTTTCTTTTCCGCTTTACTGTCACCGTGACGTACAAAAAGCATGGTCACGAAGCTGAGAAGCACAAACAGCGCACCGTACGGGAAAAGAAAAATATATCCTGCATTTTTATCGGTGCCGCCTAAAAGCAGATAACCGTATTCAAGGATAAAGCCCGATAAGATCGGCGTGATTATCTGCGCTGCCTGCGACGCCGTGTAATAATAGCCTGTGTACTTGCCGGAATCTTCGCCCTTTGCCATTTCAACGACCATCGGCAGACTGTTTACGTTGATAGCGGCCCAACCGAAGCCCGCGAGCACAAAGAAGAAGAAAATCATGCCGCCGAAGGTCTTGAAGAAAGCACATGCCCCGAACGCGACGGCAAGCATCACAACACCGACGAGTATCGTCTTTTTCCGCCCGAAGCGTGTAGCGATCATGCCGATCGGCAGATAGGAGACGATCGCCGCGGCCTGCGCGATGATAAGCGTGTATGCAAAAGCACCGCCTTCCAGTCCCCAATATACGTTCGCGTATTTGGAAAACGAGGTCGTTATCGCGTTATAACCCATAAACCAGAAGAAAATGGATGCAAGCATAAAGAAAAATGAGCGCTTTGCTTCTTTTGTCATTTTCCCCTGTACTTCCGCGACTTCCTCGACGTAAGCCCCTGTACGCAAAAGCTCCTCGTTTGCTGCCTCCGCTTCGGCGTAAAGCTTCGGCTCGTTGACAGTTTTATAGAGAATACCGGTTGTGATAAGCATAAACGCGATGAGCAGAATGTAAAGCGGGAAGTAAGAGCCGCCCTCTTTCGGCGCGAGAACGGCAATGGCGCCGAGCATTATGATCCCACCGACAGCGCCCATGAGATTGATAAGCGCGTTAGCCTTGGAGCGGAGCGGCTTCGGCGTCACATCGGGCATCAACGCAACCGCCGGACTGCGGTAAACCGCCATGGATAAAAGACAACCTCCGAGGGCGATCATAAACAGCGTGAGCCTGTGACCTTTTTCGGCTGCCGGAAGCAGAACGGTAAAAATGCAGGCAAGAACAGTGCCGATCAGGATAAACGGCATCCTTCTGCCGATTTTCGTGAATTTTCTGTCCGAAAGCGCGCCGAACAGCGGAAGCATGAACAGCGCCAGGACATTGTCAAGCGACATAACTATACCGGATATCGAATCGTTGAGGTCAAAGGTTTCCTTTAATATGAGCGGGACGATACTGTCATATATCTGCCAGAATGCGCAAATCGCCATGAACGCAAGACCGACGAGCAATGTTCGTTTTGAATTCAGTTTCATGGTTATACCTCACATACAAAATTATAATTTATTCTATTATATTTTTCGGTTAAATTCAATAAGGATTTGACTGTTTGTATATCTTGTATTAAAATATTTTTATAAATATGAGACTCCGAAGGGAAGAACAGCATGAAAAAATCAAAACTCATTTTGTCTGCCGTTGCGGCAGTGGGACTGTTTACGTTTATGATAGCGCCCGAAAAAGCGTCGGAAGGGCAGAAGGCCCCGTTTGCAGGACGCAATTTTGCTCACCGCGGTCTGCACACAA
Organism: Candidatus Alloscillospira sp.; assembly: GCA_045600805.1. Classification (GTDB taxonomy): domain Bacteria; phylum Bacillota; class Clostridia; order Oscillospirales; family Oscillospiraceae; genus Alloscillospira. The sequence goes on from JAZRYQ010000211.1 coordinate 9,099, forward strand.
AAGACGGCGTAACACCGGAAAATTCACTCCCCGCCTTCAAAGCCGCCGCGACACTCGGCTATGGTGTGGAGCTTGACGTGCATTTATCGAAAGACGGACAGGTCGTCGTTTTCCATGACGACACGCTCAAGCGCCTGTGCGGTGTGGATGACAAAATAGAGAACTTAACATATAATAATTTATGCAAACTGAAACTTGCCGGAACGGATCATAAAATACCGCTTTTATCCGAGGTTATGGACGAGCTCGACGGTGTTCCGATCATTCTCGAGATCAAACGCGGAGCGCACAACAAAGAGCTCTGCGAAAAAACGCTCGGATATATAGACAGCTATAAAGGCGCTGTGTGCGTTGAAAGCTTTGACCCGACGATCGTGCGCTGGTTTAAAAAGCACGCACCGGATATTCTGCGCGGGCAATTGTCGGCAGAAAAGCTTGAAGGACAGCCGAAAGCGCTTGCATTTGCGCTGTCCCATCTGCTGCTCAATTTCCTGTCAAGACCGAATTTCGTTGCTTACGGAATCGGCAAGAAGCCGCTTTCGGTGCGCCTTTGTGAGCTTATGGGCGCGATGAAGGTGACCTGGACTTCACACGACGCCAAAAACGAAAAAAACAGCGACGCCGTGATATTTGAGCATTATCTGCCGAATGTGAGGTATAGGTAATATGAAAATTCGTGAGCCGTATAAAGAGAAAGTAATCGTTAATAGTTAATAAACACAGAAAAACAGCGCGGGCTTATAGGGCGGCAGTCATAACACAGTTATAGGCACAGCAGTTGATCAGATTGCTGTGCCTGTTGTTGTATCGGCGTATGGATTGTGGTATGATTAAAAAAGTCGACAAACTTGCATTTGACGGAGTAGTTTACAAATGAACATAACATATAAAAATCCTGGCTATAGCCATTCGATAGAAAGTATTTCATTATTTCTTACTGGTGATGAAACCGCATTTTGGTCAGCCCCCATATTGCATTTCTATCCGCAAATAGATAAACAAATACTTGTAAGTTACAGTCGCTCGGACAAACAGAAGTACCTCTGTGATGTGTTTGGGAACATTTATTTAGACTTAAAAGAAGAACTCGATAGAAAAGTTATTTGCTATAATGATCATTTTCAAAGTCATAAGCAGCAAATCGAACACGCACTGTCCGATGCGTTTAACTTAGATGCCAGCTGTGTTTTTAATGATTTGACAGGTAATGTAACCTTAAACCCCATCTGTCCTCGTTATTTGAAAGAGCACTATTTTGATGTGTTCTATATGAATAGCGAAAGAGGTGCGTTAGGTTTATCGCTTCATGAGGTTATTCACTATTTTTGGTTTCATGTATGGAATGGCCATTTTGGGGACGATTATGATGAATACGAAACCCCTTCGTTGAAGTGGATATTGAGTGAGATGGTGGTTGAGGCCATCATGAGCGACAAAAGATTGAGTTCTCTCAACCCATATTTCCCAAAGGAAAACGGAGGGTGTATTTACCCTTATTTTCAAAATATGCTTGTAAATGGTTCGCCCATACTCGATACGATAGACGCACTTTATCATCGAAATAGCATTACTGATTTTATGGAAGAAGCGTATACATACTGTCTCAAGCACGAAAATGAAATTCGTAAACACATCGAAGTGGCAGAGAATACCTATTAACTTAATTCCAATTTGTCGAATAGTAATGGCGCACTTCTATACACCCTTGGGCGTACCGTGCGATGTGCGCTTTTTCGCCGCACCGGAGCCTCCGGCGAGGGAGGTGGATTCGCTGAAAGCGAAGACGGAGGGAGAGACCATCATAGCAAGAACTTCCAGTGTATCTCTCTTAGTCAGCCTCGCTGCCAGCTCCCTTTACACACGGGAGCCTTTGATTCTGCTACATAGAGATTCAAGAAAAAATCCTACCTGCGTGGTATTCGCAGGTAGGATTTACTGTTTTATGACTGCCGCGCAATTCCCACGCTGTTTTTTTATAACAATCCGATCATATCTTTTACAGAATCAAAAACGTAGTCCGGCTTGATTTCGGACGCTTCGAGCATTTCATGTGTCGTTTCGCCGGAAAGCACGCAGACCGTGACGGTTTCGGCGTTCACACTGGCGGCGATGTCTGTGTACAGCCTGTCACCGACCATGACGATTTTGGAGTTTGGGATGCCGGTATTTTCCGAGATAATGTCTATCATCCGTCTGTTGGGCTTGCCGATGTATTTCGGCGTTTTACCGGTCGAGGCGGTTAA
>JAZRYQ010000212.1:0-2706 GCA_045600805.1 Candidatus Alloscillospira sp.
CCCGGCCTCCTCTTCGCTTCCATGCAGATCGTCTTCGAGCGTATGGGCGGCTTCATCGGCAACCTCATGGGCTTCCTGTTCTACTTCCTCGTCTTCATCGCGGCCATCTCCTCCTCCATGTCCCTGCTTGAGGCGATCACCTCTGCCCGCGTCGACTCCAACGTCGCAAAGGGCAAGGCTCCCAACCGCGCCAAGACCGCTATCGTCTTCGCCATCATCATCTTCGTGTTCTGCCTGCCCACCGCACTTGACGGCCTCGGCTCCGGTGTCGCCGGCGGCGCAGCCATCCCCTATCCCGCGGAGATGCTTGGCATTGAGTCCAAGGGCTGGAGCTGTGACTGGCTTGACTTCTACGACATGCTGTCCGAAGGTATCCTGATGCCGCTGGGCGCCATGGTCATGGCCTTTGCGATCGGCTGGCTGTGGAAGATCGACACGGTCATCGAGGAGTGTGAGCAATGCGGCAGTAAGTTCTGGGGCAAGACCTTCTTCAACATCTGCTACAAGGTCATCACCCCGATCGGCATGGCATTCGTTCTCTACGCTCAGATCGTCGGCTTCTTCGGCTGATTCCAAACACAAAAAACAGACTCGCTTCGGCGGGTCTGTTTTTCTATAGCTATTAGCTTGCAGCAAGCAGCATTCAGCGGGAGACTGCGGGTAGCTTCCTCTGTCCTTTCGGCAAGTGCGGAGTGTTGTGTTGATAAGACGCGGTGTTTCCTTACATTTTTTCTGCCGCTTATCAGTCGGGAATATAAAAGCCTTCATCGACCCATTCCGTTTCCGCGCCGCATATATCGCAGATCGGACCGGCACCCACAATAAAAATGCTTCGATAATATCGGCAATTCGGATTGGTGCAGGATATATGACCTATCATGCCGCCCGATACCTTTTCCGGTTCCTCATCGGTCAATACGGTTTCTTCTTTGTCGAGCATTATACTATAAAATCATGTGTCATTGCAATAGACAGGAAACGATTTTCCCCGCTGTCACTTGTTATCTTTCAGAGCTCTTTGCGGATCTTGGCGACAAATAGTTTGCAAGCCCGTTTGACGCTTGAAAAAACTCAATGAAACGCTATATATTGTGTGATTCAGATGATAATATACAATATATAGCGATATTATACTGTTTTGCACTGTGAATTGCAAGCGAATAGTTTGCGGATAGTGATTAGCGGCAAGTATGTGAACAATTTGTAAATTTACATACAGAGTGATGAAAAATACAAAAATATGGAGGGACAAAAAGTTATTTAATGTCAAATTGTGAGAAAAATAACGATTTTTGGGTGTAATTTCGCACAGAAAATACCAAATATATGAACAAAGCAAAAATTGCTTTCCGACAGTTTTTTGGTGCGTGTACAGAACTGAAATTATCTATTTACATAACAGAATTATTGGATTTTATTTCCTTTCTATAAAGTTCCGAAAACTGCGGGACATTGACAGAGTGTACGACATATGGTATCATCCATTTCGGAAATAGCCGGATAGACACAATATGGAGGAAATATTATGCCTACTGTCATCACTTACATCTACAGCATCGTTCGCAACGTCATCCTGACCTTCGAGCCCGGCGCCTTCGATGAGTTCCTGGTTCTCGACGTGGTCTTCGGTTACGAGTGCCCCTGAGCTGAGAAAGTGAAAGAACACCGCCCCGCGGGGCGGTGTTTTTATTGTCGGCAAGGCTGCCCCGAAAACGGATCCAATTCTATTTCGTGCCAAAGGCACGAAACCCTGCGAGGCTATGGCTCTCCCTTCGGTATATACGAGGGGGAGGCCGTTTTATGTCTGCGGGATGAAGCGGACGGCGTGGGGCGTGTCGCGGTCAAAAACCAAGACGGGCTCGGCGTGCGATGCCTCCGTGGGTGCAGACATCGGGATATCCTCCGCCTCCGTGACCCGCTGCCAGACCTGCTCAAAGCTTGTGAGATCGATGTTTTCCAAGAATATCACCCAAGCTATCGTATGCGCCCACTTGCAATGCGGTGACAGATGTGAGATAATCCATACAGGTTTTCAGCGCGAAAGCTCTGCTGTGCACCTTTCTGAAAACTGAAAACCGAAAACTGAAAGCTACGAGGATATACTATGCCACGATTCTTTATGTCCGAGGCGGAGATCTGCGGGGATACTGCACTCATCCGGGGGCGCGATGCGGAGCATATCCGGGTGCTGCGGCTGCGCGTCGGCGAAAAAATGACCGTGTGCGACGGGAACGGAACGGACTGCGTATGCCGTCTTCTGCGCGCTGACCGCGATGAGGCGGAGGCGGAGATCGTGGAGGTTTTGCCCTGCGCCGCCGAGCCGACGGTGTACACCTGCGTGCTCTGCGGTCTGCCCAAGGGCGACAAGACCGACTTCATCATCCAGAAATCGGTCGAGACCGGTGCGTCGGAGATCGTGTTTTTCCATTCCGCCCGCTGCATCGTGAAGCCCGATTTCGCGGAGAAAAAGCTCGAGCGCTGGCAGCGCATCTCCGAGGAGGCCGCCAAGCAGTCCGGACGCGGCATCATCCCGACGGTGCGCCTCATCTCCGACTATGCGCAGGCGCTCGACCTCGCCGCGCAGAGCGAGCTGCCGCTCCTCATGTACGAGACCGGCGAACGGGAGCGCCTGACGGACGCCCTCGGCGCCGTGAAGTGCCCGAAGACCGCCGCCGTCATCACCGGACCCGAGGGCGGCTTCGAGCC
>JAZRYQ010000213.1:0-6370 GCA_045600805.1 Candidatus Alloscillospira sp.
TTCGCGTCAAGCCATGAAACAGCGCCGCAAAGTCCGAGGCGTTCAGGCGTTACCACGCAGCAATGCGCCGGAGCAAAGCTCTGGCAGAGTATGCAGGTATAGAACGTGTCAACGCTTTCGTCTGTGAGGGAGCCGAGGCGCGCGTCACGCGCGTCATATCTCGGCATGGCAGCGTCATTCAAAAAGGCGTTTACCTTGTCAAGGTCTGTGATAAACGTGACCTGACACTTGTCAACAACGGAGCCGAACTCGTCCATTATCATCGCATACAGCACTTCGCCGAAATCCTTCAGACGCAGACCGCGTTCAAAGCTTGCCTTTGAAATGCGGATACGGAACAGATTGCGCTGACCTGTGTGCATAACGCCTTCGATATAGTTTAACCATGCGTGGATCTTGCGTTCGATAACGGATTCAAAGTCAGGCTGCATTTTTGCACCGGAAACGTATACATTCGTTGCAAGCGGCAAACGGATAAGCTCTGCCGCATTTTCGGGAATATCAGGCCCGTCTATCGTTATCTTATGGTCTTCAACTTCTGAAGCGTCCTTCATGGAAACGAGCTCGCATGTCGGATTATGGTCGGAGTCAAATTCAACGTATGTGTCCTTTTTGCGAATGATCTCGCCCTCAAAGGCAGCGGCAAAGCTTACAGGGAGCTTGACGGCTTTCGCTTTTACCTTGATATTGCGAAGCTCAAGACTTGTCTTGACCGTTTCTGCATGGTCACAAACGGAAACAAGGGCGCCGGGTACCTGGTTTTCACCGAGGTCAATATCGACAATGACCGGGAAACCGAGCGCAATAGCACCGGCGCCTGCGGATACGACTACGCTGTCGATCGCGCCAAATGTATTGACGTATGCGGGAACGCGGTCTTTTGTATACTGTAAAAGCGCGCCGAGGTCACCGGGCGTTACTGCGCCGAAAATGAGAGCTGCGCGGATCGCGACCGTTACAACATGGATAACGGATGTTACATCATGACCGAGCGGGATCACGCGGTATTCAAGACCAACGCGGACGCCGCCTTCGATGACCTGTTCAATTACGTCACCTACAAGGAAAGACAGGATGCCCTTATCCTGATAATCTCTTACTATATTACAAACATCTTCGGCTCTATCGGCTTTGCCGAGTATAACGGCAACACCCGGGATATCGCCTGTTACAAGCGGAACGCCGAGGCTTCTGATGATGGGGTCCGGAACAAAGCCGATGCCCGCTTCGTTTTCATACGGATTTGCGTTATCGACATATTTGAGACCTTCGATGATCTCAGCACCGACCGCCGTGGCAAGTCCCGCGTTAAGTGCCTTGCCGAGGTCTTCTTCGTTCGTGATAAGACTTTTGAGAACGCCGACACACGCCGTTAAGTCACCAAGCGTCTGCACCTTTACTCCTGTTGCGGCATAAATCGTCGGGAAGAAATATGCCGTATCGGGAAATGCGATTTTCCTGTCTGCACCGTATTTTTCGATTGCTGCATTGACAGCACCTTCCGTAAGGCCTGCTACTGCATTTGAGCCGCCGTAAATCAAATCGGTTAATACGCTCATGGTTTTTGTCCTCCTCATAAATATTTCCACTGAATTATTATAACTTTTTAAACCGCACATATACCGGATGCGATTTAAAAAGCTGCCGGAATATTCGGTTATTCCGGCAGCTTCAGTTTTATTATTTGTATTTCTCTTACAGCTCGAGGAAAGAGTCCGCATAAAGGGAATTGTTCTTGATGATATCAGCAGACTTGATAACTTCCATAAGTCTTGTGTCGCAGGGGTTTGCGATTGCGGAGGTAAGACCGCAGTACATAGCCATAGCGACCATTGTGCTGTCGAGAATAGGACGGATGTGCTTCGGTGTCATGTTGGATACGTTGGAAAGTCCGCCTGTGGAGTTGAAGCCCATGTCGCTCAGATCCTTGATGAAGCTGAGAACGTCCATCTGCTTATCCTGCATACCCTTGATAACTACGAAGAGAGGATCGAACCAGAGGTCTTCTGCTTCCATGCCGAGTTCCATGCCGCGCTCGAGCATTTCCTGGCAGTATGCCATACGCTCGTCATTGTCGGAAGGAACACCGTGCTTTGAGCAGAGCGCGATGCAGATTGCATCGTTTGCGGCAGCAAGGTCAATGTAACCGATTCTGTCGCCTGCGTCAGCGGAGTTTACGATGGGCTTGCCCTTTGCGCGGTTATAAACCTGGATACCGGCTTCGATAGCCTTCATGTTTGATGTATCGAGGCAAAGAGGAACATTATCAAAATTGTCCTGCAGAAGCTTAACGGCCCACTGCATGAGCTCTACGCCGTTTTTCTCGGCAGGCCCGATGTTGACATCGAGATATGTTGCGCCTGCATCAAGCTGCTCTTTTGCTCTTTTGAGGATAGGATCGGGAGTCATGGTAGCCATAGCTTCCTTGATTGAGGGGGAAATGCAATGGATTCTTTCGCCGATAACAATAAATTTACCCATTTGTTTGGCCTCCTTGATTTAATTATTTATACTGCTTCATGAAGTTTACAAGACCGGTTGCCTCGTTCGGAGCGACAACGATCGTCCAGCCGGGGAGATTTTCTTCAAGCTCGCCCTTGAGAACTGCGACCTTGCCGGGGATGATAAGAGTGCGGTTATTGATCTTGTTTTCAATCTCAAATTCTTTGATGAACTTTGTGATGCTGCCTGCGCTGAACTTGCCGGCCGCCCATGCAGTAAGAACGGAGTAACCGCCTGCATCGGAGATAAGCAGATTCATCGGAACGCCTGAACGCTCGAGCTCGCCGGATACCGTGAAGTATGTCAGAGCGAAGTCGACCGTTGTTACGCAGATGCTGTTCTCATCAGCACCGTTGAGCGGATAGATGCCCGGCTCGACCTTCATCGGCTTCTGCGGGTCTGTGAAGATGTTCTGACGCAGGCCGTAAAGCGGAAGTGCCTGAGCGTATGTCATACCGTCCATAACGATGATGGAGCCGTACTTGAGAGTGAATACGGAAGCAAGAGCTGTCTGCATCGTTGCGCAGTCAGTGAGCTTGGATACGTTTACGATGGAGGGATAACCGAATGTTCTGTCCTTATCCTTGAGGGCTGCGCGGCGGACCTGAACGGCTGCTGCGAATGTATCCTTGATCGTGCCCATTGTTACATCGAGAACGAGCTCTTTGTAACCGAGCGCTTCGATAGCGGCTGTTGTGTCGTACAGCTCGTCGAGGTCTGCACCTGATACGCCAAGGACTACGCCGTACTTCTGAGCAAGAGCGACCATTGCGTCCTTGTTTTCCGCGTTTGCACCGTTGAGAACGGGCTTTGCATCCTTGCATACTGCAAGAGCGGCCTCAGCAACGTCTGCATCAGCGCACTCAAGGAGAAGCGTTCTTGCATGACCCATGGCTTTCTTTACGAGCTCAACAAAAGCGCCCTTGTCGCCTGTGTATTTCACGTTGAGAAGCTCAACATACATACGCTCGGAAATACGCTCATAGTCAATTTTCTCGATGTCAGCGATCTTGTCATCAAAGCAGCCTGCGCATACGTTGACGGCATAGAGGTTTTTGGATACGAATGTCTTGTCATGACGGAAAAGAACGGTTTCGCCGCCGAGTGTGTGCTCAGCATCGCCAGTGCCGATCTTAATGCTCTTCATCGGAGGTGCTGTTGCCTCGCTGAGCTTTGCTTTCGCGTCATCGGACATATACGGGCACTGCTCAATGGATACTGCGCCCTGAGCGACCTTCATGGAGAAAGCCATGCAGGTGGGACTGCCGCATTCCTTGCAGTTCTTTTTCGGTGTAAGTTTGAAAATGTCTAATCCTTTAAGTGCCATTGTTGGTTACCTCCTTACATAAGCTCTGCGACAAGCTTGGAGATTGTCGCAACAGACTGCGGGTGACGCAGGATAACGGCGTTGGAGCCAGCGGCAATGTCAGCAGCGGCTGTGGCAACTTCCATCTGTACAGCGCGGTCATCTCTTGTGCCCCACTCGGGGAAGTCTTCCTCGGAAACGACGGACTCTTTAACGCCCCATGTTTCGGAAGCAACAGGCGTTACGATAGGCATCTGGAGCATGGCATCGTTCTGACCGAGAGCGGCGCTCTTTACGCGGTCCATGGTGGAAACAACATACTCATAACCGTAACCTGCTGTAGCTGTACCGACGTTCATAACGTATGTGTCAGCCTTGAGACCCATCTGTGATATAAGAACATTGAGCTGCTTTGCAAGGTTGATATCAACAGCGGATTCTGCGGCAATCTTCTGGCCGTATGCAAGACCTGCGGAAGCGGCGACTGTCTTGTAATTTTCTTCTTTTGCGGAGATGAACAGAACGTTCTTTCCCTGAAGAGCGTCAGCGATTTTGGAGAAGAGCTCTGCGTTCTTTTCTGGGTTTTTGCATCCGATAACCGCGAGCGGAAGCTCCACAGCGCCGGCGATCTCTTTAACGGCTGCTACGCACTCTTCAACGGACTTGTTTGCGCCGTTGGGATCTGCGCCTTCGAGGTTGATTGCAAGGAAGTCTGCGCCGGGCATTGCGGCTGCCTTCTTTGCGATATCGGCAAGTGTTTCTGCGCCTGCATAATACTCAGCAAGGCTTGCTACTGTCTTGTCATAACCTGCGTCGCTGATCTCTACGCCGATTTTCGGGCTGTTTGCGATCTCAGCGTCGAATGTGTACATCGGCAGTACGTTTTCTCCGCCGATCTTAATGGCTTTGTCCCCTGTGCCGATCGTTACTTCATTGATCGATGCAGCGAACTTCTGGGGTACGCGTTTGAATCCCATTTTGGTTTCCTCCTTGAAAAAATATGTGTTATATAATAATTATTTTTTAAATAATTTACACGCAATTTCGTTTAAAGCGACTCTCGCTTTTGAATCCTCCGGCAGCTTCACCGTCGGCTTTCCCTCGGTGTCATACTCATAAACAAGCTCGTCCTGCGGAACGACACCGACAAGGTCAAGCTTCTGAAGCGCAATCTCCTCTAAAATTCCGTCGGCAAGCGTCTGATCCGGTGCTCTGTTCACGATGAGCTTTACCTGCTCCGGCTTCATGTCCATTTCTCGGATAAGCTCGGCAATTCTTCCGACTGCCTGAATGCCTCGTCTTGAACAGTCCGAAACAAGCAGGATCGTATTGACATCGGGCAGTATACCGCGGCTTATGTGCTCCATACCCGCTTCGTTATCGACGACTATATACTTATACGCATTGGATATTTTGCGAAGCTCCGTCTGCAAAAGGCCGTTTACAAAGCAGTAGCAGCCTTTTCCCTGCGTTCTGCCCATGACAAGCATATCGAAGTCATCTTCTTCTATCAGTGCGTTGTTGAACTTTATATCCATAAAGTCCTGCTTGCTCATGCCGGCCGGGATCGGGCTTTTTTCCGCAATGTCAGCCGACGCGATAAGCTCGCGGATATCTCCGAGCGTCATTTCCACTTCAACGCCGAGAACTTCGTTCAGATTTGAGTTTGCGTCCGCGTCAACGGCAAGGATAGGCGCCATATCATGCTTAATCATCCAGTCGATCAAAAGCCCGCAAAGAGTGGTTTTTCCCGTGCCGCCCTTACCTGCGACAGCGATGGTATATGACATGCTCAAACCTCCTTCAGTATAAAACATAATTCATTGTATTTTACCATTGAATATGTTTTATTTCCATTGAGATAATAATATTTAAGTAAAATTTACCTAAAAACATTAGATTTTTATAATTTTCTCCTCATATCTCGCACAGACTGATTCTCTGATGAAGCCCGTCGGTCGTGTAATCGAAGATAATGCTGCCGTCCGCTTTGTCCGTGCGGTCATATTGCGTCACGGTTCCTTTGCAGTACTGTTTCATGATCTCCTCGGGGTCTTCAAACTCGACCTCGGAGAAAAACACATCGCGCATCTGATTGCCGCTGCACTGGTTGAAAATTTCGCGGATCATTTCATAGCGTTTCATTGTGCAGCCTCGATAACGATGATGTTTTTAATAAAATCCATGCTTTTGAGCGCGCCATACACGGTTATTTCTTCACCCATAAGATTTGTAAGCGTCACAGCGTCACCGTCTGTAACGACGCCGCTGACGTATTCGCAGACTTTCCGGCGCTGCCCGTGGTTTTCCTCATAAACTGTTGAAAGGCACATAATTAACCCTCCTGTTTTTTGATATTTTCAAGTGCCGATTCAAGCATTGCATTGCCTGAATTGAAGTTCTCGACAGCCGCATCCAGCAGATACGCCGCGTCATCCTTGCCCATTGCCTCGAGCTTATGCGAAAGCTCATGGAGCTCCTGCGCGTGGTGCTTATTATGTTCAAGCATATACGTCATAAGGGCCGCAGCCTGTTCAACTGTTTCAAAGCCGGACTCCTGAT
>JAZRYQ010000214.1:0-7509 GCA_045600805.1 Candidatus Alloscillospira sp.
GACACGTATGCAAACGTCGTCTATGTATTCTTTGAGTTCATTAACTCCTGCCTGAAGCACAGGAGACGCCCAATCAAGATATGTATCCAATGCCTGCTTGATCTGCTCATCCGAAGCATTCAGATCCGTGTTATATTGTGTCGTTAAGGTGATCTGATGATTGTTGATTGTCGTTGATGATGTGATCATTCCAAACGAGAAAATATTTGTTACTGAAGACGTAAGATTTGCCCCGCTCACCCAATCATTAAGTATTTTGTTTTTTGCATCTTCTATGACTTCAGCAGCGTCTCTTGTAAATGCGTTCCATTCCTCTTGTGAGGTCTTAAGAGCAGTAATATCACGACTTAGCATAGCTGATTCGGTTCGTTCGGAGAGTAATTGCATATCCGTCAAGAAATCATCTGAGAGCAAGCTTTTTTCTTTTTCCGTAAACGGAGATTGATCAATCTCCGTATAGATATCAATCAATTCTCTGAGGTACCTTTCAAAATCCTCCCATGCCGAAATTTTCTTGATGAGGTCTCCGCTGTCACGTTTAAGATAGGCTTCATTGATTTCATTTTCGATTGACATGCAGCAATTTAACTCTTCATCAGTCAAAAATGTTTTTTCTGACTCAGAAAAAAATGTATCACATACAGCCTTATACTGATTAATGTAGCTATCTATAGGTTCTCTGAATTTCTCCCATTGCTCTTGAAGTGCGGTCAGACCTTCAAGATTCTTTTCTTTTAAATATTGCTCCTTTTGGTTTTTCATTTCATTCAATGTTGATTTTTCCTGCTCAGTCAGAATAGATTCATCAGTGAAAGAAACAGGCCCGATGGCATCATAGATTTGTCGCACTTTTTCGGCTTTCCCGCAGCTGCATAGTCCAAAAAGCAAAATAAATGCCAGCATTATTATAATTGTCTTTTTCAAAATACTTCCTCCCTTTCATTAATAATGCATATCGCATTTTGTCGATCGACATGGATAACCGTATCACAGGTATGTTTTTTACAGTTCTCGGAAACTTCCCGATTTTTTCATTTAAGAAAAAAGACAAATAATCGATCTATTGTCCATCGTGTTGCAGGCTTCGGCATACCTTTGCTATTTGTTATTGCATACGCCGCTGAGCGAAATCACCTCGACCGGCGAAATTGAGCAGTCGTTCCGCTCAGATTGAATATAGCAAAGTATCATAAATATGGTCGGAGACAGAGGTGTTAGATGTTCTGCAGCCCCTTCCGCTTGCGCATGGATTCCTTGCCGCCAATGACCACTGTGTAAGCATCGTGGACAATCCGGTCGCAGATGGCATCTGCCAGAAGTGGGTCGGACAGCTTCTCCGGCCATCCCGGAATGTCAAACTGGGAACTGAAGATCGTGGCGTTTCGCTTGTACCGGGACTCCACGATTTCCAATTGCGATCTGCTTTTAGACTATATCAAAAATATCAGTATGTATTGCGTCTTATCCTAAGTGATTTCATAATTATCGTATTTGCATAAAAAATACACGCCGCAAAACAACTCGTCTTGCAGCGTGTACTTTTATAATACGTTTAAAGAAGATTTTCGCCGTCGCCCATCATGGCGATATCAACACATGTTGCATCCTCGATGTGGAATACTGCCATTTTGTATCCGGTCTGCTCATTATAAATGTTTTTGAGGTACGGTGCACCTTGCAAAGCCGCCTCAGCGTACTTGGGATCTGTCTCAAATACAGCTTTACCTGTGTAACGCATCCAGTGTGCATTCTGCTTGCACGCGACGATTTCAGTCAACGGATTTGCCTGAAGCTGCTTATAAACTTCTTTGAAATCGCCGATTCCGAAAAGAACTTTTCCGTCCATTTCAAAGTGCAGTCCCAAGGGGCGGAGCTTCGGCTGATTTCCGTCAACCGTTGCAAGGAAAAATGTGCCCGCTTCGTTCAGAAAATCATTAATTTTGCTCATTTGATAATCCTCCAAAAATATTATTTTGCCGGCAGATCTTCGCCGTCATATATGTATTTTCCGTCTTCGTAAACGACTTTTCCGTAATATCCGTTTGGATAGAACGGCTCAAAGCAGATAGGTGCGCCGAGACGCTTGATTTTTACAGGGCTATGCCATACGCCTGCGGGAATACGGATAACGGTGGGCTCTGTGATAGTATAGGTCTCCATGTGCTCGGGATCTTCGCCGATACTTACTTCAATTTCCGCGTCAAAGTCGAAGAAATGCGTGATATCAGCACCGGTAAAGAAGAGATATTCTTCAACACCGTGGTGCATATGCGGCTTACCGATCGTGCATTCCTTCTGTACGATGTTATAAAGATACCAAAGTCTGCTGCCTTCCATTTCGGAATTGCCTCTGAAGCCTGCCTGCGGGCTCAGGAAGCGGTTATCATTATGTTCAACAGGCTTATAAGGATAAACGTATTTATCATATTTTCCTGTTCTCGGGCGTTTTGCCATTTCATAATACGGGGCAAGCAGCTCTTCTGTTGTGGCTTTTTTCTTATTGTCTTCTGAATCCTTCATTCTCTTGGAGAAGCACTCACCGCAGTATACACACTCTTTCGAGCGGTCTTTGATGCAGCGGCGGATTCCGGCGCCGTCGTATGTAAAGTAATCTCTGCCATCAGCGCCGACATTTCTGTTGATTTTTGACCAGTCACCGTCAAGGTAGACAGCCGAAAATACGATAGGCTTATTGATGATTCTGAAGTTTACGGGGCAGTGATAGAGCTTCGGCGGTACGCGGATGATCGTCGGCTCTCTCAATGTGAACATTTCCATGTTCAGTGGGTCTTCACCGAGCCATACATCGACTTCTGCGTCAAACTCAAAGAAGTTATTCATATCCGCGCCGGTAAAAACGAGGTATTCGTCGGCGCATGTGTGCGTGTGCGGTACTTCCATCGGAAGCGGTTTTGTGACGGATGTGAAATCCATGTAAACCTTGGCTTTTTCCATCATCGTTGTGCCGCGGAAGAAACCGCGCGGTGAAGCAAAGCCGTACCAGTTGTGGAATTCCTGCGGAATTTTAAATACAAGATCGTCAAATTTACCCATGAAGTTTTCCTCCTAATTCAGATTAAAATAATAATAACACAGATACGGCAAAATAAACAACAAATTTTACACTGTTCAGGAAATTTTCACAGCCATGTATCTGCTGCCGGAAACAAGGCTGAAAACAGTTCCGGCGGAAATATCTGTCAGCTTATCGGAAAAATCGGAAAGAGATAATTCCGGTATCAGCGATGTAATCAAAACACGCTGCGAATAATCGGTGTTTTCGATAATTCCGCCGAAATCGGACACCACCTGCTTTACGCGCTCAAGCTGCGCATATGAGCATTCCGTTTCTACAACGTGCCACATTCTGACACAGGCAATTCCCGCGCTGTCAAGAGCAAGCTTTGCTGTATGCGAGTACGCTCTGACAAGCCCGCCCGCACCTAAAAGCACACCGCCGAAATATCTTGTGACGGTACAGCAGAAATTTTCAATGTGATTGCGCTTGAAAACCTCAAGCATAGGCTGACCTGCCGTCCCCTGCGGCTCGCCGTCGTCTGAATAACGTGTTATTCCCTCATCACGGATCGAATAGCACCAGCAGGTGTGACGCGCATCATAATATTTTTTCCGCGTTTCGTCGATTGCCCGTCTTGCTTCCTCTTCAGAGTCAATATTGCGGACGACTCCGATAAATCGTGAGCGTTTTTCGGTAAATTCACATTCTCCGCAGGATGCTGGTATGAGATATTCCTCCATTATTCGACTACAAACTCCCTTATTCTTCCGTAAATCTCCGGTTTAACGACGGCTTCGATTTCGATATACTCATCTGAATAATCACATTTGATAACACTTGCTTCCTTGTGCAGCATCTCGATGAATCCTCCCTTTGAATACGGAAGATGGATCGTGACCTGTTTTTTCCCTTTGTCGAGCACTTTTTCGACCATGTTGAGAAGCTCGTCTGTCCCCTCGCCTGTCATGGCGGAAATGCGAACGCTGAGGTCTTCCGGGTAAAGAAGCTCCGTATTTGCCTTATCGCATTTATTGTAGACCCGTATGCACGGTGTCTGTTCCGCACCGAGCTGCATGATAAGCTTGTCCACGACCTCGGCCTGAGCGTACCATTCAGGATTTGAAACATCAATGACATGCAACAGAACATCCGCAAATTTTAATTCTTCCAGTGTTGCCTTAAAGGCCTCGACTAAATGATGCGGAAGCTTTCGGATAAATCCGACAGTATCGGAAAGCAGGATTTCCTGCGTATCGCTGATTTTAAGTCGCCTTGTCGTTGTGTCAAGCGTGTCAAAAAGTCTGTCTGCCGCAGGAATCCCTGCATCGGTCAGTTTATTGAGAAGTGTTGATTTACCGGCATTTGTGTATCCGACGAGCGCAACGACAGGCATTCCGTTCTTTTCTCGCAGTCTGCGCTGTGTCGCACGCACGCGGCGCACATCTTCAAGCTCGGATTCAAGCTTCTGGATCTTTTTTCTTATATGGCGTCTGTCGGTTTCAAGCTGTGTTTCACCGGGACCGCGCGTGCCGATAGGACTCGATGACGAGGTCTGCCTTACAAGATGCGTCCACATACCGGTAAGCCGCGGCAAAACATATTTATACTGAGCAAGCTCGACCTGCAATCTGCCTTCGCGCGTTTTGGCGCGCTGCGCAAATATATCCAGAATGAGGGCAGAACGGTCAATAACTCTCACGCCGAGATCGTCTGACAGCGCGCGCATCTGTGAGGGCGTCAGCTCATTGTCAAAAACGGCAAGCGAACAATCGTTTGCGTCTATGATTGCTTTTAGCTCGCTGACTTTGCCTTCACCGATAAATGTTCTCGGGTTTGGCTCTGCGCGCGATTGAAGTACAGACCCGCAGGATATGCCGCCCGCAGTATTAAGAAGCGCTTCAAGCTCTTCCATGCTTTCTTCCGTTGCCTGCTCATCGTCTGTAAGTACATCTGAATTTAAACCGGCAAGAACCGCTTTTTCAATTTCTTTTTCCATTCAAGCCTCCGTTTAGCAATGAAAAGTCAATATAAAAAACCCGCACTGATATCAGTGCGGGTCATCTCAGGTTATTTCAGGCCGAATTTCTTATTGAACTTGTCAACACGTCCGCTGGTATCTACCAACTTCTGCTTGCCTGTATAAAAGGGGTGACACTTAGAGCAGATTTCAACCTTAATGTCCTTCTTTGTGCTTCCCGTCTCAATAACCTCTCCGCAAGCGCACCGGATAGTGGTCTGCTGATAGTTAGGATGGATCCCTTCTTTCATGTTGTTCACCTCTTTCATTGTACTTCGTTTTCACGCACAGAAGATTGTAGCACAGATAAAACCAAATTGCAACTGTTTTTTATGCTTTTTTTGTTAAAATTTCAACGGCTTTTTCATTATGGAAAAAGTACAGTACAGCACTTTTTACATGTCTTCCGGTTATACGTTCAACAGCATACGCATACGACGAGATCTGCGGCGTATAGCCTTCAATTTTCTCCCGAAAACACGAGGCGTCAATATAATCTGTTTTAAAATCTACGACGGTAATGCCGTCCGCTTCTTCAAACCAGCAGTCAATTACGCCCTGGAAAAGGATCTCGTCTTTGCAGTCTGCTTCTATCAGCGTATCGGCACTGACAAGCAGAGAAAACTTGTATTCACGTTTGACAGTCTGCGCCGAGAGAATTCGGTCTCCGAGAGCGGACTTGAAAAATCGCAGTATTTTCGCACAGTCAACCGAATCCGCCTCACGCTGCGAAATATAGCCATTTTCAGTCAGGCGTGTTATCTCCGCCCGGATTTCATTGAGAGATGAGCACCGATCATAATCCATAAACTGCATCACATGATGAAGCGCTATACCGCGCTCTGCGCCCGTCATAGGTTTTTGCTCTGTTATAAACGCAGGTTTTCGGAGCTTTGCCGTTTGCTTTATCATAGAGTCGGCGTCTTCAACAAGCTCTGTATCAACTGCCCTGCCTTTCAGCTCTGTGGCAGTCAGTTTGGAGGGCACGGAAGAGGCATTATACGGGTATGTAAAGGCAAATTTTTTCTTGATTTCTTCCAAATCCGTATCGGCATCGGCATTTTCTTCGGCAATATTTGTTTGTGCCTGCGCAAGCATAGGCGGCACATGCTTTATAAGCTTTATATCCCATGGATAGCGCGTATCCGTATTGTAAACGACCGCATCGGGTGTATAAACGGCGCGTGACTCACTTCGCGTGAGCGCTGTATGGATAAGCCAATCGGAATATTTCTGCATGGAAGAAAGCTCAAAGGAATCGGCAGGATATGCGCCGCCCGGCCAGAGCTTATGGCAGGTGCTATCAGCATCATCGACCGTGCTGACAAGCACAAGCTTGTCCTTTGCGCGCGTCATGGCAACATATAATACGCGCATTTCTTCTGACAGCGCTTCGGATCTGATTTTGTCGGCAATCGCCATTCTCGCGATCGTCGGATATTTTATCCTGCGCTGATAATCGCGGGCATACAGTCCGACGCCCAGATATTTGTGGAACAAAACATCTTTCGTCGTATCGGACATATTGAATTTTTTGCAAAGCGAAGCAAGAAATACAATTGGGAATTCAAGTCCTTTTGACTTATGGACGCTCATGACAGTGACGCCTTTTCCGCCCTGTTTTGAATCGTGTGCCGGTTCTTTGCCAGTTTCCATAAGCTGTCTCATATAATAGGCAAAGCGGAAGAGCCCGCGAAAGCCGTTGGCTTCATATCGGCGTGCAAGCTCTGCAAGCAGGATAAGATTGTCCTGCCCTCCCTCGCCTTTTGCAGCGAGCATGATTTCCAGGATTCCCGTTCTTGAATAAATCAGCCATAGGAGCTCATGGGACGGCAAAAAAGCTGCCTGTTCGCGGTAAAATGCAGTTTCTTTCATAAACGCAGCACATTTTTCGTCGATTTCCGCGCGTTTTTTCAAGGCGTCATACATGGAACCGGATTTATCGCAGATTCTTATATCCGTCAGGTCATTGGCTGTAAACCCGAAAAGGCATGAGCGCATTACGGAAATCAGCGGAATATCCTGCTGCGGATTGTCAATCACCGCGATCAGGGAGAGAATGACGGATACTTCATAGGATTTGAAAAAGCTGTCATCAGCCGGAAGCTCGACCGGTATGCCGAGCTTTTCAAGCGCGTAGGCATATTGCCATGCCGCGCCTTTCGGGGAACGGAGAAGAATTGCCACATCATTGTATTCGGCTTTTCTTCTGCCGCCGTTTCCGTCGGATATCATCATACCGGCTGATATCATGTCTTTTATGCGTTTTGCGACGAATTCGCTTTCCGCGCGTATCGCATCGTACTCATTTTTATCGTATTCAACAATATCAAATTCGACCGGTTCACAGCCCGTATCGTCCTCAGAAAGACGCATTAAGCATTCTCTTTCGGTATAACCAAGCACGCCGAGCTCTTCACTCATAAGATTTGCGAAAACATAGTTTACGGCATCAATGATCTTACTGCTTGAC
>JAZRYQ010000215.1:0-2026 GCA_045600805.1 Candidatus Alloscillospira sp.
CCCATTTTATTACTGAAAGAAAATGGGATGGGATAGCTGTACCTTGTTAAAATTCATTTGAGAAAAAATCTTTCAAATTCATACGTATTACCTGCCTTGCTAAGCATGGGGATATTAGATGTCCCATGCTTAGAGTGGGGCGTGGGGCAAAGCCACACAAAAAACAAGTAATCAGAGGTTCCATAGAAGCCGTTATTGATAATTACGGATTCTGAGATCCACGGTGCTGTCTTTGAGGAGTTCCCTGACTTCGTCCATCGAGGTTTCACCGTAGTGATAAGGGAAAACGACTTTTGGTTTGATCATCTCGACGGCATGGACCAGCTGTTTCGGGGTCATGGTATAGGGCTGGTTGCACGGGAGGAAGGCGACATCGATATCTTTAATGGAGGCCATTTCTTCGATGTCTTCGGTGTCACCGGCTATATAGACTCTAAGGTTTTCGAAGGTCAGGATAAAGCCGTTGTCGCGGCCTTTGGGATGAAATTTTTCGCGATCAGGGGTGTTGTTGTATGCGGGAACGGCTTCGACTTCGATATTGCCGGCCAGCGTACGTTTATTGCCATTAACCATGGTCTCACCAAAGCCCAGTTTTGCAGCACTTGAGGGGTTTGTAATGATCACGGAACTCGATTTTTTGAGGCTGGCAATGGCATCGGGATCGAGGTGGTCCTGATGTTCATGAGTGACAAAGATGAAATCGGCATCGGGGAACATGGTGTAATCGGTGACATTTTCACCGAGTCTGGTGACCGGATCGATCTGGATTTCGGCGCCATTGTACTGAATGCGAATGCTGCCGTGCTTGATGCAGTGGAAAGAAACATCCTTTCCGGATGCCGTTTTAAAACTGTCAACCTCGTAACCTAATTCATCTTTTGTCATCTGAGTGTCCTCCTGAGCGGCATTTTCCTCATTTTTTGCCATATCGTCGTTTAGCTGTTCTGCACTGCCAACATTTTTCAGCTCAGCGTCTTTGTTCACATCGGCGTCATTTTTCACATCGGCGCTTTTTTCATCCATTTTCTGAGCATTATCGGTATTGTCAGCGGTTTGTTCCGATTTCTGTTCAGAATTCTGTGGATTATCCGGTTTTGCAGCAGGAGAACATCCCACGCATGAAAACAGACAGAGACAACATAATAGTTTTTTCATCATCAACTCCCTTGAATGTCCGGAACCACCGGACGACAAGTGGCTATTATATCACGAATTGAATCGATCGACAAAAGGAGGCTGGCAGGGTTATGGTAGAACGTTACAACGCAGTCGAGGGGGAAATGAAATAAGGCAAGACTGTAAAATGCATGGTTCCCTGGGGAGCACATGAACGCTATGCGTTCGAAGTGCGATTCCAGAACTCAGTACGAAGCCTGAAATCCAATTAAGCAAGCGGTTGGAAACCGCTACTTTGCATAACCGGGTACATGAAGGCGGAGCCGAAATGCGCCCGGAATGGCGTCCCCCCCTTTGGCCCGCGCGCTCAGGAAGGATAAACCGCAGGGAGACAGCAGAAGCCACAGAACTGCAACCGGAAACGGGCGCAGCGTATTGGCGATCGAGCCAATAGCAAAGCCCTGGCGAGCGTATTCGAAGGGAGCTGAGGCGACCGGAGAACAGGGAGCGAAAATAAATGAGCAATTTAGGGGAAAAAGGAGTAAAAGATACGGGCATTTTTTGTGGGGATTTCTGCAGAAAATGAGATTTTAACAGATTTTGCGCCGTTGAGCAGACCCGAGAAGCGGCGATGATTAAGGAGATAAACAATGGCAAAATCGATTATGCTGATGTGCTGTGATTCGTGTTCCCCCAAACTTGCAGCTGGAATCAGTGCAAGCCTTGAATCACAGGGCAAAAAAGTGGCCGTGCTTGCACCGCTGGCAGGCTGCAAAGATGACGTTTGCGGCAATTCGTTCTGCAAATGCGAAGCCATGAAAATGCTCGCCGCTGGTAAAAAAGACGAGCTTCTTTCGATTCTCGTCGACCGCGTTGAAGAAGCCGGTAAAGACGCTGATTTCGTCATCAT
>JAZRYQ010000216.1:0-7948 GCA_045600805.1 Candidatus Alloscillospira sp.
GGTCGCGTTCGTCGCAAAATACGCGATGATGAGCACGACCGCCGCTCCGAGCAGGATCGGCCAGCGATTCACGAAGAAGTCCGACGCGCCCATGAGAATTTTTGTGATACCCGGTATCTCGCCGCCCATATCCGTGAATGTCGCGGTCAGCGTCGGGACGACCTTTATCATGATGACGATGACGACAACAATGGCGACCACGATAACGAACAGCGGGTAGGTCAGCGCGCTCTTGATGCTCTTGGAGGTGCCGCTCGCTTTTTCGAAGTAATCCTTGAGCGTGTCAAACGCTTTTGTCAGGTTACCGGATTCTTCGCCGGCGCGTATCGTCTCGTAAAATATGACCGGCAGGCTCTTTTTGCCGTGCTTTTCAAAGGAGCCCGCGAGCGATTTGCCCGCCGTGACGTCCTGCACGACGCCGTCCAATATCGCTTTCAGCGCCTTGTTGTTTGTCTGGTTTGCTATCAGGGTCGTACACGCAACGACCTGCGCGCCTGAGTTTAAGATGATGGCGAACTGTGAGCAAAGCAGCGCGATTTCATCGTCTTTTATCTTTGTGCTGCCGAGCTCCATCGAAAGGCCCTTGCCCTTCTCGCCCATGTTCACAATGCTGTTGACGATCGGGAACTGGCCTTTCAGCGCGACGATAGCCGCGTTCTGGTCTTCCGCTTCTATCGTTCCGCGGCACCGCTTTCCCGATTCATCCGTAGCTTTGTATTTGTATACTGAACTCATAATCAAGCTCCCTTATCTTGCTCCGACGAGGATATTCTTTTTGACGTAATCCTGGTCGTATGCTGCCGCTATGCACTGATTTTTGCTTATCTTGCCGGCTTTGTAAAGCCAAATCAGATATGTGTCCATGCTTACGCAGCCTTCGCGTGCCGCTGTGCGTATCGCGTTGTCGATCTGATGCGTTTTGCCGTCGCGCACGAGCGTGCGTATGGCCGGCGTCATCATCATGACCTCACAGGCAAGAACATATCCGCCGTTCATTCCGGCGATCAGCTGCTGCTCGACGACCGCGTTCAAACTCGCGGCAAGCTGCAATCTTATCTGCGCCTGCTGTTTTTCCGGGAAAACGTCCACCATTCTGTCGATTGCGTCCGAAGCGCTTCGCGCGTGTATCGTCGCAAAAACGAGGTGGCCTGTTTCCGCGGCGCGTATGGCACATTCGATCGTTTCGGTGTCTCGCATCTCGCCGATCAGGATGATATCCGGGTCCTCACGGAGAATGGAGCGGACACCCGAGGCGAAGTCCAACGTGTCAAGTCCTATCTCGCGCTGATTGACAAGCGCGATATCTGAGTTGTATATGTACTCTATCGGGTCCTCGAGCGTTATGATATGCACGGGACGCGTATGACATATCTTGTCTATCAAAGCGGCAAGCGTTGTCGATTTACCGGAGCCTGTATCGCCCGATATAAGGACAAGTCCGCGCTTCATATCCGCAAAGCTCTGTACGATCTCGGGAAGTCCGAGAGTATCAAGCTGCGGGATCTTGTTTTTCAAAAGTCGCAATGCGATCGAAATATTGCCGCGCTGACGGAAAAGATTCAGTCTGCATCGTACACCGCTGATCGTTTTTGCCGTATCGATCTCGCCGATGCTTCTGATATGCTTATATCCGTCTTCTCCGATAAGCTGAATTGCATATCGCTCGCACATTTCCGGCGTGAGTATTTCCTCTTCCATATTTTTGAGTACACCCGTGATCCTGTACTTCGGCGGCGCGCCGACAACAAGATGTACATCCGAGGCTTTCGCCTCCTGTGCAATTGTAATCAATTCTTCTACCGTACTAATCATGACAACATACCATTACCTTAATCAACAATATTAACTGTTCTCAGCATTTCATCGAGCGTTGTTACACCGGAAAGCACAAGCTCCAGACAGGATTCTTTCAGCTTTGCATACCCTGTTGAGTCCGCAGCCTTGACGACCTCCTGCTGCGATTTGTTCTCAGCGATCGCTCGTCTTAACGTGTGATTCATCGTAAGTATTTCGAAAACGCCTGTACGTCCGGAGTAGCCCGTTTCATAACACATCGGACATCCCTTGCCGCGGTAAAACTTATGCTTTGCTTTCATTTCCGCAGGGTCATAGCCGAGCGTTTCAAGGTCGAGATCATTCGGCTCGTATTCTTCGCGGCAGTATGGGCATATCTTACGCACAAGACGCTGTGATATGATCCCGATGACCGCCGAGGCGATCAGATACGGGTCAACGCCGACATCCTTCAGACGTTCAAATGTCGAAACGGCGTCGTTTGTATGAAGTGTACTGATAACAAGGTGTCCCGTGATGGCGGCACGCATGGCGATATCAGCCGTTTCACCGTCTCGAATCTCACCGACGCATATGATGTCCGGGTCCTGTCGCATGGCAGAACGCAGACCTCTTGCGAATGTCATGCCGGTGGCTTCGTTTATCTGCACCTGATTGACACCCGGTATTTCATATTCGACCGGGTCCTCCAGCGACATAACGTTAACGTCGCGCCTGTTGAGGATCTTCATCATTGTGACCATCGTCGTTGATTTTCCGGAGCCGGTAGGTCCGACTATCAGGACAACGCCGTTATGGTTTTTCAGGATCGTCTCATAGCGCTTGACGTTTTCGCCTCGCAGACCGATGGCTTCCTTGTCAAGTGTACCCGCTGTCTTTCTGAGAAGTCGTATAACGACTTTTTCGCCGTAGACCGTAGGAAGTGTTGAAATTCGAAGGTCAACGCTTTCGCCTTTGACAACGACGTTTGTTCGTCCGTCCTGCGGTATTCGTTTTTCGGCAACGTCAAGGTTTGACATGACCTTGATTCTGGCGACGATGGAAGCGTGAAGGTCACGCTGCGCTGTCTGTATGTCTCTGAGAAGACCGTCCGTGCGTATACGCACAAGACTTTGCTTCTCCGAAGCCTCAATATGTATATCCGACGCATGCTCCGCGACTGCTCTTCGCAAAATCGCGTTGACGTATTTAACGGTCGGTGAGCTGTTTGCGTCTTCACTTTCGTCGAGCACGAAGCTCGTTACGATGGCGGTATTCTCAACATCATTTCCGAGGTCCTGCGTCATGGCGACGATGGCCTTATCCGCACTCTCGATACTATAAATATTCGCTATCGTTCTGTCTATTGCAGAAGGCGATGCGAGATACGGTTTGATTCTCTTTCTCGAGGCAAGTCTGACCTCTTCGATAGCTTTAAGGTCCGTCGGGTCCTTCATGGCAAGGAAAAGAACCCCGTCTTTTTCTTTGAAAGGTATTACGGCATTTTCCTGCGCTATCTTTCTGTTTATCATCTGGCTCAACTGGCGCTCGATCGTCGATGCATTCAAAATGGCGATTTCAGCGCCCGTCGCCTCGCGGCTTATATCCATAAGCTCGGCTTCGGTGAGTATCTCATGATTTACCATGATCTCGCCGAGACTCTTTTTTATTATGTTGTCTCCCTTGGGCTGGGACTGGTATTCCTCGCGGTATTCCTGCAACTGTTCAGGTGTGATTCTTCCCTGATCTATAAGTATCTGCCCTACTGATTTTTTCAATGCCATTTACTACATGACCCCCTATGCCGGTTATCACCGACAGTTAGGCGATACGTTAAACTCGCCGGATAACTCAACATGGTCTCCGCTGCTCAATATTCTTGCGGATTTTACAGTTATATTGCCGATAAACATCTGTGTTGTGGCATCAAATCTGTACTCGATTTTTGCCATGAAGTCATCTGACAGCTTATTGCTCACAAGCGGTATATAAGCCTGCTTATCAACGTTGAGAGAGTTTTTCACAGCGACATTGTTATCATAATCAAAATATACAGGCTGAAACACGATTGTACCATATGAAGCATCTTCGTCTATAAGACCGCCCGGGTCAGGAGCAATATTGTTAAGCTCATTTCCACTTTCGTCAAAGACTGTATAATATCCTACGCGGTCAAGTCCCGAGTGGGTAAATGCAGGACGTGTATCGGGTGATGTATTAGCATCAATTACAAGCTCGGAATCAAGGTCGGCGCTCAAAAAGCCCGAACGAATCTCGCCCATGTATTCTTTCAGCACCATCTGCGTCTGGCTGTGCAGGAGCAGATCCTGAAAAGCATTCGTAACGACTGCCAGTCCGCCGATTACAAGCATTCCGGCAAAGCTCATGATGAGCATCGCAACAAGCATCTCTGCAAGGGTGAAGGCTTTTTTATCACGTATTCTGTTTTTGAGAATTTTGCAGTTTTTCATAATATATTGTATGCAGAACTCCGTGTCCTGTCCCCCATAGCAAAAATCAGTCAGTCGAAAAAGCAAACATGTGATATTTCGATGTTACAAAATAGGCGCCTTCCAGTGTCTGCGTGTCATTACTTATTGAAAAATTTCCATCATTAGGTTCATGTATCGGATCTCCGCTTATGCTGATTGTGCAATCTTCGGGAGCTCCGCCGGCGCCAGTGTATTGCGTGCGAAGTTCACCATAATTGATGGCATCATAATTTGAAGGATTATCTTGAAATTCATTCGCTCCTGCGATATTATATTGATCGAGGGCTTTTTCTTCCTTGTAAAACTTTTCAAGATTAGCGTCGCCCTCTCTGATAAGGTCACCGGTTGTCGATATGATTCCGAAAAGAATCAGAACAGACAAAACCGAAATCAAAAATCCGACGAGTGCTTCCGCGATGCCGCTTCCACGCCTGCTTTTCAGTTTTTTCAATACACAGTCCATGATCAGACGCTCACCCTTCTCACTTCACGAATTTTGCTCTGTGATACTCAAATTCGATTTCTTTCCAAACATCACCGGATGCTGTCCTTTTGACTTCAGTCGGTACAACGCTTTTCGCTTCGACTGCTATGGTGTGCAGATTCGGAAGACCAATCGATTCAGGACTTGATGTACCATCAGGATTAATGACAGCGTTATCTTTCAGGATATCCGTAACATTAAAATAAATAGAATAATCATCTGCTTTAACGCTCATATCTATTTCGACGATATACGTATAATCTGCTCCGAGCTCCTCACCGAACGTGATTTCAAACCTTCTTTCTTGGTCATCGCCCGTTACGATTGCGTCCTTCAACGCAGAGGTGATATATGGTCTGAATGCTTCTAATCTCAGTTCGTCGTAATCATTTACACCGTATATCATACGGCTGATCGCAGTATTGTCTACATCAAAAATGAATCTGAAATCTTCCAGAGTTTCTGTTCCTCCGTCAACATGCTTAACGCGTGTTTCATAATCCACTTCGTTGAAAACGGATGACACCAGAAAATACGCCTGTTCCGCTTTTGCGGCATTTACGATTCTGCCGTTTGAGGTAACGCCGGCAGTAAGAATAACGACGCCGAGAAGTAAACAGATAAGGGAAAACAACAGAGCAAGCAATAAGGCGGAGCCTTTTTGACTATTTAACTTTTTCATACTTTGTACCATCTCATTCAATTATTAAGTAATAGTTAAAAGCGCATCTTATCAGCTGTCTTTTGTTTCCAGTTACAATCGAGACAATCGCTTGTTAATTTCTGTTACGTATTGTAGCAGATATTTTCAAAGATTTCAAGTACTTTTTTACAATTTTTAATAAAAATTTTCTCCGCTGTTAAATTTTAGCCGTTTTATGCATATTTTGAGCTATGTTTTAGTGCTTCATATAGCCATTTGAACAAAATAATGGGTAATACACGAAAACAACGGGCAAATCATGCGTTTCAAGTCTCGCGTACGGCGAGTAGTAACATTTTGTAATATTTTAATTATTTTGTTACCATGCTGGTAACTTTTGGAGGAAAAATGAACATAATAATTACAGGATCAGTCGGAAGTGGTTACAAAAGCATCGCCTTTTCCGCTGCAAAAGCTCATAACAGGAAATTTGTTGATACGGATGAGGTGCTTACGCGGAATCTCGGCATCACCTTACAGGAAGTATATTCGCTGATAACGCCCGATTCTTTGTCAGAGCTTCTGGTAAAGCTGTGTCGCCAGCTTGCGGAATCTGACAGCTATGTTATTGCCGCAGGCGATATGATCCTGACAGATCGAAAGGCAATGCGTGAGCTTTGTTCCGGCGCATTTTCCGTGTATATAAAGCGTTCCCCCGAAGAAGCCTATGCATCCGGACTTGAAAACGATCATCCGCTGCTTGCCCGCGGCAGAAAACGCATTTTTGAGCTTTACATTGAGCGCGAAAAGCTGTATTCTGAATACGCGGATGCCATTATCGACTATACCGATGACTGCGCTGAAACGCTGCTTGCGCTTTACGAAAGATTTGAAAGCAAAGCATCGGAAATGTCCGCGGCGCTTTCGGGAATTGACGGCGAATTATATGATATTCTCTGCAAGCGCGGCAGAATTCTATACCGCGACGAAAAGTCTGCCGCCGAATATGCGTCAGTCTGTATAAAAACAATACAAGGAGTAAAGCTATGATCAATATTAAAGTCCGTCTGCGCGAGCATGAATACGCCCTTTTGAAGGAATGCTTTGATGAGATCGCTCCCGATCTGAATTTCCGTTTGGAAGCAATAGACAATGAAGGCGCGAACAAAAACGGTGACGCCTGCGAAGCGGATTCAAATCACGTTGTCCGTCTTGAAACGACGATAGAACGCTGGCAGGAGCTTATGGATTACTGCACTTCGATAGAACGCGAAGTATTTGATGAAAACGACAGGCTTCGGTATGCCGAGGACAGCGATGAATACAGACGGTATGAAAAATTCGACCGTCTGTGGAGCATCCTGTTTTATATCGGAGATTTATACGGAATAGCGTAATTCACAAAAGTTTTGCCGCGGGCTTACGCTCGCGGCAAATTTTATACTCTCGGTACAAGTAAAAGCATTTTTTCCTGTATTTCTTCATTTTCAAGCTTATTGATGCTCATTATGTACTCTTTGCACGAGCAGTATTTCTTGCTTATTTCCCATAAGTCATCGCCCTGATGCACGCAGACAAGCACAAGCGAAGGTCGTTCATCCGCTCCGTTTATTTTCTCGCACACAGCCGAAGTGAAATTGCCGATTTCAGTTGCGCCGCCGCTGCATATTTCCATTTGGGCGAAAATCTCGACATTGATTTTTCCGTCATCGGCAGATACCGTGATATCTTTGATTTCGGCTTTTCCGATCTCCGTACACTCCCATACAAGCTCCGTTCTGCTCTTGGCAATGCTGATCTCGTCAGCCGTATCAAGATATGCCGCTGTAACGATACACTGGGCATACACTTTTTTATCTTTAATCTGGATTTTTCCGATCATCGCTCTTGCCGTAATGATTTTTGCTGCTGCCATTACATCGTCAAGCTGAAAGCTTCTGTGTGTTTCAAAGCACTCGCGCTGAAGCGGCTTATACAGTTTCAAGTTCTCTTTTTCAAGCGTAAGCTTTTCTCTTGACGAATAGGCGTCATTTACACATAGGAAGCTGCTGCTTTCAAATACCGTACATTGCAATACGGCCTTTACTTCAAGCAGCAGCGATGTGTCACCGCTGTCATTATCATCTCCGAGTTCGGTATAAACACCGGTTATGACGCCCGTTATTTCCGCCACCGACGGCTCGGGCAAATCGACATCCACCATCTGCGAAAAATCGGAACAGTACTTTTTTCTGCGTGGTAATGTCTCATTCTCCGCAAGATACAGAAGCTCTGTTTTCACTCGTCCCTTGGCAACGAGCTTGCCTGCCGTGAATGTGTATCCCGTGATTTCAAGCTCTGATGCGCAGGATAAAATTTCGTCGGCGCGTCCCGGGATCGTCAGATCATCGGATACGGAAAACGTCTTTTCTCCGTAATACCGGAGGACATCGATATTGACCTCTCCGCGTTTCAGATAAATATGCTCTCCCTCTATGTTGGTACATATTTCCGCGGTTTTGTGCTCATAGCATGTGATCTCCGCGCAAACAAGCGCTTTGCAGGAAAGATTCCCCC
>JAZRYQ010000217.1:0-2541 GCA_045600805.1 Candidatus Alloscillospira sp.
CACCAAGTTGTCGATTACCACGAATTCCACAACGTCTCGATCCATTTTCCCTCGTTCTAACATCTTTCATCACCCATTTCTATTTTACCATATTTTCGCAAAAAAGTCTGCCTTTCGGCAGACCTTTTTCGACAAGCTGAAGGATGGATCAAAAATGATCCATCCTCTTTTTTACAAAAAATTCATTAAAACAAAACATATTTATGGTATTCTTTCGTTGGAAAACGGATGCGTTTGAAAGGAGATATTATGGAAGACAATCAAAAACTCAAATACATGAAGATACAGACGGTGCTGCTTGCCTGTATTTTGGCTGTTGTTCTCATCGTCAGCGCGTTTGTCATAATTCAGTTTGCGGCAATGCGCAGCGGCATCAACGAATTAAGGCAGAATTTGGACATGAATGCGATCAATGACGCTGTCGCATCGCTTGAATCAGCCGCAGGCAACCTGAAAAACGTCGATATCGACTCGCTGAATTCGCTGATCGAATCACTTAACACCACCGCCGAACGCATGGAAACCGCCGGCAATATGATATCCGGTTTGTTCGGAAGATAAACAACAAAAACAGGAAAGGAATAATCCTCTCCTGTTTTCTTTTATCTTACATAGCAAAGCATCAAAACCGTGAGTTCTTACTTATTATTTATTGCATCAATAATGCGGTCCGTCTGCTGACGGTTATTTGTATCGTCTAAGCGACCGGAAATCATATTATTGATTTGTTCTTCTGCAAGATCCGCCTTTGCTTTTTCAAAAATAAAGAAGTCAATTTCTTTTCTCATTCCGGCAGTTGTTATAACAACCAAATCAATTTCAAAAGCATCAATAATTGTATTTGCTCCGATAATGAGAATAATTAAACCGCCTAACAGAGTGGAGGCAAAACATGCAAAGCCAGCACAGGCAATACCGATTCCAATCAGCAGTTTTAAGAATTTCAGTTTGAAATTTGTCTCAGTGGACGCAATCTGATTAATTGCGATTTTTTCTTTTTTGGAGCCTAATGGAATAAGTCCCAAAATGGTATTTGGATTTTTAAAAGAAATAAAATTTTGTTCGCTTTTGATTTCTCCCTTGAGATAAAAAGTTAATAGTGATGTCATATACTTGATAGAATCCATAGCGTTGCCTCCTAAATTATTGATATAGAAAATAATTCTATAACTAATCGGATTATACAGTCTTAAATGCTATATGTCAAGAATAACATATCATTAAATTCCTTATATTACATGTATTTGAGACTTATACTATATAAAAAGACACGAGGTGCCGTGTATGGATTATATAGAATGGTTTTCCACAAGACTTGCGGAATTGAGAATACAGAAAGGCGTTTCAGCAAGAGATATGAGTCTTTCTTTGGGGCAAAGTGAAAGCTATATTAACAAAATTGAAAACAAACGCGCGCTTCCATCAATGACCGGATTCATATATATATGTGAGTATTTAGGCTTATCTCCAAAAGAATTTTTCGATACTGAGTTGAATACACCGCAGATCACAAACGAACTGCTCAAAGCATCTAAAAAACTAACCTTCGAACAGGCTGAACATATTCTTGCAATCATTAATGATATAACAGCACAAAAATCCCCGCGATGAATGATATCATCTCGGGGATTCGTTTATTCATCTTTGTTTTCGTCAAAAGGCTTGCCTTTGAGGAAATCCGGGATCGGGAACGGCCCGTCTGTCTGAGCTTCCTCCTCCGTCGGCTCTTCGTCTGCCGACTGCTCGGGCGGAATTTCCTCAACGGGCTTTTCGGGCTCCGGCGGAAGCTCGCCGTTTTCACAGAGATATTGGAAGACATCGCCCTCCATGCTCTCATGCTCGAGCAGGTATTCCGCTGTTTTGATAAGCAGCTCGTTGTGCTCTGTGAGAAGCTTTTCGCACTGCGCCTGTGCTTCGTCGAAAAGGCGCTTGACTTCTTCGTCGATGAGTGCGGCGGTCTGTTCGGAATACGACTTTGTCTGCGAAAAATCGCGTCCGATAAACACGGAATGGCTGCTGTCATCAAACGAGATCGGTCCGAGCTTTTCGCTCATACCGTAAACCGTGACCATCGCCCTCGCCGTGCGGCTTGCCTGCTGGATATCGGACGATGCGCCGGTCGAAATATCGTCAAGCATGAGCTTTTCCGCCATGCGTCCGCCCAGACACACAACGATGTTTTCAAACATTTCGCTCTTTGACGTGTAAGCTTTATCCTCCAGCGGACGCTGCAGCGTAAGACCGCCTGCGCCTCCGCGCGGGATGATCGTGATAAAGTGCACCGGGTCAGTGTTTTCCGAGAAGAACGCGGCAACGGCGTGCCCTGCTTCATGATAAGCCGTAAGCTTTCTCGCCTTTTCCGGAATGAGGCGGCTCTTCTTTTCCGGACCTGCCAGAACTTTCAAAGACGCTTCGTCAAGCTCCGCCATCGTTATAAAGCGCTTATTGCGGCGAGCCGCCAAAAGCGCGGCTTCGTTCAAGAGCTTTTCAAGATCAGCGCCTGTAAAGCCCGGCGTACCTCTTGCGACGCTGTTGAGGTCG
>JAZRYQ010000218.1:0-2573 GCA_045600805.1 Candidatus Alloscillospira sp.
GAACACGTTTCGGAACTTCGGAGGCAAAAGATGATATAGTATTAAAAACACAGGCAGAAAGATGAAAATAAATTCAATACTGCAAAATGACATATGGCATATTCCTTATATTATATTTAAACCGTATACGGACAGAATCAGTTTATCATTAATATCGTAACTTTCGACAAAGTTTTTGTCAAGTGCCAAACGAACAATATTTTATGTAAATCATATTTTAAACACTCACCTGCAAAATATGTTTGAATTGTCTGCATCAATATGGTAAAATAAATAATTAATTTTACAGGTAAAGAGGTAAGCGTATATGACGTTGTCTGAATATATGGAAAGCATAAAAAACAAGCGCGTCTGTGTTATCGGAATAGGGGTGAGCAACATTCCGCTGATACGCCTTTTGTGCGCCGAAGGGATCGACACAACGGTGTGCGACAAACGCACGGAAGCACCTGTATTTCAGGAGCTGCGCACGCTCGGCGCGAAGCTCTGCCTCGGAGAAGCGTATCTGGACGATATTGACGCGGATATTATTTTCCGAACGCCGGGAATAAGACCGGATCTGCCGCAGATAAAAAAAGCGGTCGAACGCGGCGCTTTGCTTACAAGCGAAATGGAAGCGTTTTTTAAGGTCTGCCCGTGCAGGATCTGTGCCGTGACCGGAAGCGACGGAAAAACCACGACAACGACGCTCATATCGGAGCTGTTGAAGGCGCAGGGGATGAAGGTCCATATCGGCGGAAATATCGGGCATCCGCTTTTGTGTGACGCCGACAAAATGGCAAAGGATGACGTCGCTGTCGTCGAGCTTTCGTCCTTCCAGCTTATGACGATGCACGGCGCTGCCGATACAGCGGTCGTGACGAATGTCGCGCCGAATCATCTCGACGTTCATAAAGATATGCAGGAGTATATCGACGCGAAGGCCAATGTTTTCGCCGGACAGACGAAAGAGAACATCACGGTTTTGAATCTCGACAACGATATAACGGTCGGTTTTGCAGAAAAAACAAGCGGAACAGTGCGCTTTTTCTCCATGAAGACGGAAGTTGAAAACGGCGTTTTCTGCAGGGAGGATGTGCTTTACAAAGCTGAAAACGGCGCTATTACAAAACTTATGGACGCTTCGGATATCAAGATACCCGGGCGGCACAATATTGAAAACTACATGGCGGCATACTGCGCCGTTATGGATACGGTCACGCCCGAAACGCTTGTGAGCGTGGCGCGCACCTTCGGCGGCGTTGCGCACAGGATAGAGCTCGTAAGAGAAAAAGGCGGCGTGAAGTATTTTAACGACTCAATAGCCTCAAGCCCATCACGCACAACGGCGGGACTTCGCTCATTTGACCGAAAGGTCATCCTTATCGCAGGCGGAAAGGACAAAGGCGTTCCGTTTGATACGCTCGGCGGAGAGATCATTGAGCATGTGAAAAAGCTTGTTGTCACAGGCCTTACGAAAGAAAAAATACGCGACGCGGTCATCCATCATCCCGCGTACCGCGGCGAGCCTGCTGTTTTTGTCGTTGAGGATTTCAAAGAGGCTGTATTAAAAGCCTCCGAGCTTGCCGGGGCGGGCGACGTTGTTCTTCTGTCGCCTGCGTGCACGTCATTTGATAAATTCAAAAACTTTGAAGAGCGCGGAAACGTGTTCAAAGCGATCGTAAACGAACTGTGAGGGAAAGATATGGAAACAGAAAAAATCATTATAGAGCTTTGCACAATGGCAGGTCCGTCGGGATTTGAAGAGGATGCAGCAAAAAAGGCAGAGGAACTTTTAAAGCCGTACACGGATGAAACGTATATCGACGTCATGGGCAATGCCGTCGGCGTAAAATACTGCGGCAAAGAAAACGCCCCGAAAATGATGCTTGACGCGCATATTGACGAGATAGGCTTTGTCGTAACAGGACATGACGAGGGCTTTCTCAAATTTGCCGCGATCGGCGGCGTTGACCCGAGAATGCTGCCGGCCTGTGAAATAAAGCTCATGACCGAGCCGCCGATCATCGGCATCGTGAGAACGATGCCGCCGCATGTGTTGACGGCAAAACAGCAGGAGGAAGCGATAAAAATCGAAGACATGGTGCTCGATATCGGACTTTCTCAGGAAAAAGCGCTCGAGGCAGTGCCGGTCGGGACACCGGGCGTTTACAATAAGGGAGCCGTAAAATTCGGTGAAAATCTTATCTGCGGCAAGACGCTTGATGACCGAGCCTGCTTTGCGACGCTCGTCAGAGCAGCAGAGCTTTTAAAGGATGATACGCTGAACGTCGATTTGTACATAGTCGGAAGCACGCAGGAAGAGGTAGGACTTCGCGGCGCAAAGACGGCGGCATTTGCCGTACATCCCGAATACGCTATCGCAGTGGATGTGTGCCATGCCAAAACACCGGATTATTCCGGATGGGAGGCGCAGGTACTCGGAAACGGCGCGGCGATTTCCATCGGCCCGAATATGAACAGAGCTTTTACGAAAAAGATTTGTGCCGAGGCGGACAAATCCGGCTTCCAATACCAGATGTGTGTTGACCCGGGCGGAGACAGCGGAACGAATACAACGGTCATTCAGACAA